>JAPOVO010000463.1:0-3470 GCA_026708165.1 Chloroflexota bacterium
AGGAGAAGCTAGGCTCTTTGCTTGAAGCGGTCGACCACTTCGCGTATTAACGTAATCGTCTCCAGAGTGCTGCCACAGCACGCGCCTATGGCCTGAACGCCAAAATCGGCCCACTGCGCCGCGTAACCGGCCATCTCTTCGGGGGAGCAGTCGTAGACAACCTGCCCGCCTCTTATCTCGGGAATGCCCGCGTTCGACTCTGCCAGTAGAACGGCGTCGGGCATCGCCTCGCGCATTTCGCGGAGGATTATGGTCATCTCGTCGGGACCGTTGCCGCAATTGGCGCCGACCGCGTCGGCCCCGTAGTCGATCATCGCGCGGGCGGCGTCGGCCGGAGTGACGCCCATCATCGTCCGCAGGTTGGTGCAGAAGCTCATCGCCGCCACAACCCCCAAGCCGGTCGACTTGGCGCCTTCTATCGCGGTGCGCACCTCGCCGAGGTCGCTCATCGTCTCTATCAGAAGAAAGTCAACGCCTCCGGCGGCGAGCGCGGCGGACTGCTCGGCGAAGGCGTCCACAAACCTGCTGTACGGATGCTCGCCCAGCGGCTCCAAAAACTCGCCGGTAGGCCCGATGTCGCCGGCGACGAGGACATCGTCACCCGCGATTTCGCGGGCCAACTGGGCAGCGGTGACGTTGAAGTCCTGGAGCTGGTGGGCCAGCTCGGCTCGGGTCAAGCGGATACGGTTGCCACCGAAGCTGTTGGTGGTTATGACGTCGCATCCCGCCTCGACGTAAGCGCGATGCATTGCCCGGACGCGGTCCGGTTCCCGGAGGTTTAACTCCTCGGGCGTCTCCCAGTCTTTGTTGGTGTCGGCACCGAGCATCGTGCCCTGGGGGCCGTCGAAAAGTGAGCCGCGCCGCAGCCGTTCGACCAATTCCTCGGGAGTCACGCGAGATCGGTAGCTAGTTGAAGAAGCCATAGTTCAACAATCGTAACCGAGACGCGCCATTGGGCAGGAGAGGTTCTATGAAGACGGCGGTCTCAATCCAGCAACCGGCGGCCTCGCGCGTCCGGCGGTCGCCTGGGCGAGATAAACTCTTAACCAGACCGAGACCGAGGGCGGCACCTGGATTCCCGCTTTCGCGGGAATGACGAGATACATGGCCAGCGCTTGACGCCGAAACGACGAGGAACCGGGCACCTATGCGAATTCCACCGCTTGTAAGAGTAATCGTCCTATTCACAGCGATTGTGGCGCTGGGAGTCGCCGGTTTCCTGTTTTTCAGTCAACAGCGTAACGGCGGCGAAGTTGCCGAACCTCTCGGCATAGCAGCGGCGGTCGCGGGTTCCGGGCCGGAGCAAACAGGCATTACCGTCGAAGGGATCGGAGAGGTGCGGATCGATCCGGACACGGCGTTCCTGTCGCTGGGCGTGCAGGTAGTCGCGGAAACGGCGGCCGAAGCCACCACCGCGCTTTCGACCGATTCGAACTCAGTAGTCGAGGCGGTCAAGGAGGCGGGCATCGCCGAAAACGACATCGCGACGCAGAGCCTTACGCTTACGCCCATCTACGCCGAACCGCCCCCCGGTCAAAGGCGCGACACGCCGCCCAAGATCGACGGCTACCGGGCTTCGACCACAGTGCTGGTGACCGTGAGCGAGATTGACAGAGCTTCCGAGATTCTCGACACGGCGCTATCGGCAGGCGCAAACGTTGTGAACTCCGTCAGGTTTGGCGTTATGGAAACGGCTGAGTTCGAGCGACAGGCCCTGGACATGGCTACCCGCGACGCCGCCAACAAGGCGGAGGCCATGGCCGGGGCGCTCGGCGGCAAGGTCGGGGGCCTGATCTGGATAGTCGAGGAAACTTCCGGGCCTGGAGGTTCCTTCCCGGTCGCGAGACAAGCCGCAGTATTTGCCGAGGCAAGCGTGGCGCCGCTGGTGGCGCTGGAAGCCGGGCAGCTTACGGTAACGGCGAGAGTTATCGCGAACTTCGCCTACGAGTAGGTCGGGCTACAGCTCGACGGGCTGACCGGACCTAGCCGACTCGACCGCGGCCAGAGTCACCTCAAGCGTGCGGACGCCGTTGGAATAGTCCGAGCCGACCATCGATCCGTCGCCGGACATAACGGCGGCGACGAAGCTCTTGTCGGTCTCGAACATCGCATCGGTCTGGGCGCCGACCACCTCCTCGGACTCCGACGTTCGAATGGTAACTTGATCGAGCCACGCCGAGAGCGACAGACCAGATGCGAATACGGTTACGCCGTGGAACCAGTTTGGACCGCTCCATCCGTCGAGCGCGCAAGTGGTGAGCAGCGCGCCGACAGCGCCGGATTCGAACGTGAGCGTTACCGCGTTGACGTCATAGACATCGAGGTTTTCCACCTCGGTGAGAATCCTGGTGGCGCCAGCCGCGTAGACGGTTGAAACGTCGCCGCCGAGAAACCGCATGAGGTCGACCGTATGCGTCGCCTGCTCGACGACCTGGCCACCTGACTGTTCCTGAACTCTCCACCAGGCCACCTGCGGCAGCGAACCGTAGTAGGTGCCTTGAAGCAAGCCTATTTCCCGGCCTTCCAACGCCTGCTTGGCCTTCAAGACCGCGTCGCTGCTACGCGACTGATAACCGACGGCGGAAATGATTCCGGCGTCGAGAATTCGCGATTCGATGTCACGCGCGAGATCCATCGTCAGAGCCACCGGCTTTTCGACGAAGATGTGCTTGCCGGCGTCGATCACGGTGCGCTCCAGATCGCCATGAACGAAAGGCGGCACGGCGATATAGCCGGCATCGGGATTCACCGAGGCGATCATGTCGGCGGCGCTCGTGAACATCTCCGCCGAAAGCTCGGAAACGGGCGGGCCGCCGGGACGGGAAAGCGCATTGAGCGCCCCGTTGACACGCCTGGCGGCGGCCTCGCAGCGATCGATCGAAACGTCACACAAGCCCACAACGTCGGCGTCGTCAATCCGCTGCAGGTTGATGAGGTGGGGAGTAGCTATGCCGCCGGTGCCGATGAAGCCAATTCTTACAGACAATTGAGCCGATCCTTCGCGTATGAGCACATCGAGATTTGTGTTGGCCCGGGCAGTCCAAGCCAAGCGGAAGGATAGGGTAGCAGGATAGACGGTAAAGCCTTCGGCTACCTTCCCGGAGTCAAGTAACATGGCGCTCTGGAGAATCCTTTGCACAATTCCCAGCCAGCGCGGCTGGGGAGATGAAGCAACGGCCGCCAAAGTGTGCCTGGAGGCTTCTGGATTCCCGCTTTCGCGGGAATGACGGTTACGCAAAGGTCTCCCTTGGAGCGAGATCAGTGTTGGGCGTGGCGCTAAATGAACATTGCAGTCATCGGGTTGGGAAGATTTGGCAGCAACCTGGCGACGACGCTTAGCGAGCTTGGGCACGAGGTGCTCGCGATCGACAGCGACGAGCGAGCGGTGCAGCAAATCGCGGACAGCGTCACCCATGCGGTGCAGGCCGACGGCACTGACGAAGCGACGCTTGTCGAACTAGGGATCACGG
>JAPOVO010000463.1:3480-6315 GCA_026708165.1 Chloroflexota bacterium
ATACGACCTGGCGTTCGTGGCCTTCGGCGACATCGAAGGCAGCATCCTCATGACCACGCTGCTCAAGCAACTAGGTCTGAAGCGCGTACATGCCAAGGCCCGAAACTCGCTGCACCGGGAGATCCTGGAGCGCGTGGGGGCGGACCAAGTGGTATTCCCCGAGCGTGAAATGGCGATTCGGGTAGCGCACAACCTGGCGGCCCCGAACGTGGTGGACTATTTCGAGCTGCTGGCGGACTACGGCATTGGCGAGGTCAAGGTGCCAGAGGGGTTCGTGGGGCAGACTCTAACCAGCGTAAATCTGGCGGACAGGCTCAACGTAAGCATCCTCGTCATAAAGCGGGGGTCGGAACTGCTCATCACGCCAGACCTCACCGAAACCCTGCGGGCGGGCGACGTTCTGGTCGTGATCGGCCGCGATTCGGCGATAGCCGAACTGGACAATTTCAGACCGTAGGCACCCGGATTCGCCTCGACGCGGAAAGCCTCCGAACGCGGCAGAAACTGCCGTCAAATCTGCTAGAAAACGCGCGGATAACAAGCGTTCACAGGGTAGAATTATCTTGACAACCCACCAGATATAGCGGGATGATACGCGTCACCTACAACATCTTGTAGGTAGGGGGGCGGGATGCTCTCATCCAGGCCGTCTTCAGGCCATTCAAAGAAGAGTTCGGGGGACTTGAGCGCGCATGATCCGTCTACTGGGGCAAACACACCAAACGGCGGATGGGCGGTCGTACTACATCGAGGCCTGCCAAGTACTGCCGCTTGACGGTGAGTACGACGTGATGCTCTTCGACATCAGCAAGACAAAATCGTCGTTCTCGATGGGTATCGCCTTTTCCAAGCAGCTTGTGAGCCAGCTGGCGTCCATGGGTCTCAACCTGAACGGCAGCAGATCGCTCATGGAGCACGGACTGGCGCAGTTGCGCGAGCAACTGGACGTTGGCGTCGAAGAAGACGGCCGGGTATTCGAATCCCGACTATACGGAAGACCACCTATTCAAATCGGCGCCGCCGGGCGCCGCCGCTACCAGGCTTAATAGCGGCGAAGTTCAGCCGACTTATCAATGGGATACGCATCGGTTACTCAACCCCACCAGAGCCAGGGGCAGGAGAGAAGGGGAATGGAAAGCCGCAAAACACGGGAAAAGCCGGCTGAGATAACCGATAACGCGCTCGCGGTCCTCAGGCAACGCTATTTCCTGAAGGACGCGGTGGACCACCCGACAGAGGACGTTGAGGGGTTCTTCCGCCGCGTCGCGCACGGGGTTGTTGCGGTAGAGGCGGAGAGAGGCTGGACGAGTCCCGAGGAGACCAGAGAGTTCGAGAATCAGGCATACGAGCTGCTGCGCGGGCTTCGCTTTCTCCCGAACAGCCCATGTCTAATGAACTCCGGCAAACCCGAGGGATACGCACAGCTTGCCGCCTGCTTCGTGCTGCCAGTCGAGGACAGTTTGCGAAGCATCAAGCAGGCCGACTACGACGCGGCGATCATCCATCAGAGCGGCGGCGGGACCGGCTTCAACTTCTCGAACATCCGGCCGCGCGGCGACTTCGTGCGCGGCTCGGGCGGCGTGGCCAGCGGTCCGGTGAGCTTCATGTCGGTTATCGACTACTCGTGCGGCGAGGTTAAGCAGGGCGGCACCCGGCGCGGCGCAAACATGGGGATTCTGAACGTAGACCATCCTGACATCCTGGAATTCATCACCTGCAAGAACCAGGACGGGAAGATCGCCAACTTCAACATCTCGGTGGGAGTGACCGACGCGTTCATGAAAGCGGTCGAGGCCGACGAGGACTACGAACTGACAAACCCTCGGACGGGAGAGGTTCACGTCGATCCGAAGACCGGCGAGGAAAGACGGCTGAACGCGCGCTGGCTGTGGAACAAGCTGGTCGACAGCGCCTGGCTGAACGGCGAGCCGGGCATCATCTTCCTCGACCGGATCAAGGAAACGAACCCGACGCCGGCCGTAGGCGTACAAGACACCACCAATCCGTGCGGCGAGCAGCCGCTGCTGCCCTACGAAGCCTGCGTTCTGGGCAGCATAAAGCTGAGCGCATTCGTGCGGGACGGGCAAATCGACTGGGACGCTCTGGGTAACGACATTCATCTCTCGGTCCGGTTCCTGGACGACATGGTGGAGTCGAGCAACTTCCCCATCGAGGCGATCGAGGCCATTGTCAAGCACGGCAACCGGCGCGTCGGTCTGGGAATCATGGGCTGGGCCGACATGCTGTACATGCTCGGCATCCCCTACAACGGAGAAGAGGCGTACGAGCTCGCCGACGAGGTGATGCGCTTCGTAAACGTGGAAGCCCGCAAGGCAAGCGAAGAGCTGGCCAAACAGCGCGGGCCCTTTCCGAACTGGGGGCAGTCGATCTGGCGCCGGAACGGCGACGCCCCGCGGCGCAACGCAACCGTGACCACCATCGCCCCGACGGGAACGATCGCGATGATCGCCGACGCGTCGGGCGGGGTCGAGCCGCAGTTCGCGCTTGTCTATTGGAAGAACGTGATGCGCGACGAGAACAACAAGGCCACGTCGCTGCGTTACCTAAACAGCATCTTCGAGAAATACGCGCGGGACAACGGGTTCTACGGCGAGGACCTTATCGAGGCCATCGAAGCGAACCACGGCAGCGTGAGCATCCGAACGGACACCCCGGACAAGTCTCGGGCGGTGCTGGAGCGAATTCCCGAGGAAGCGCGCCGCATTTTCATAACCGCGCATGACGTGACGCCCGAAGCCCATATCCGTATGCAGGCCGCTTTCCAGAACCACACCGAGAACGCGGTATCGTAGACGATCAACTTCCCCAACGAGG
>JAPOVO010000097.1 GCA_026708165.1 Chloroflexota bacterium
CCGTGCGGGGCGTCTGATGACATACGTCGTCAATGAGAATCGATGCTGGTGCAGGGCCGTCATTCACGCCGCCCGATGTTCCTCCAGCCGGCCGCCGGGCCACAAGGGGCGGCGCTGCACGGAGTGGTTCGGCTACTACGCGACCCCGGAGCTGGCGGCCGACAAAGCCAGGTCCACAGGCCGCAAGGTCGTGTGGTGCTTCAACTGCTGCTACAGGGGCGATTTCGGTCCGCCGCGTTAGGAAATGCAAACGGTAACTTCTGTGAGGGGGTCTCTGGCAAGCGCGGGGATAGACCGCTAAAGCGCCGATCACTATCCCACGTGGTGAATTTGTTACTCGGATGGTGAGCTGCGTCGCACGATTTGTATTTCGCTATGAGTTCACGATTTGAGTGAAATCGACCGCCTGCGGGCGGAAAACGGGACTCTCAGACTTCGTCTTGCCAGACTCACTGAGGAAATCCTGCGAATCAGCGAAAACTTCGACCTCGAAACGGTCCTACAAGAGGATGCGTACAGCGCCAGAGCGCTCACGGACGCTCGATACGGCGCGATTACAACCATCGCCGATCAGCATTCGCTGAAGATCATGCCGATGGCTTCCGAGATCACGGGGCCGAGCGACTGCGCCGCCTGGCCACGGCGACAGAGTATCCCGGCCATCGATAAAACGAACACTTGATTCCTCCGCGCACTTCGGAATGACATGCCTCCCTGCTTCGGCGGGCACGGCGTATGGAGGGTAGGAGCGAAAGTACGGTATGGAGACAGAGCCGGAGGACAGATTTCAAGTCCGCAACTACGCGTAGTGGTTACCCCACGCGCGGGAATTCGGGGGTGTTGGTCAGCGGTTTGCCTTCAATGGTGACCGAACGGAACGAGTACTCAAATAATGGGACAAATTCCTCGAACCGCAGGACGTGTGCAACGTAAGTGATGTTATAGACCAGCAGGTTCTCCGACGCGTAGATAAGGCTAGCCACGTATCTAACGCCGCCTTCAGTGCGGAAGACGACGATTTGTGCCGGCCTGCCGTCGATTTCACCATATCGCGAATTGGAGACTGCCTGAGCATCGTGTTTCGAGACATATTCGGTTACCAAGTGTTCGATGTACCAATCCAAGGCTAGATCTTCCTGTACGGATTCAGACAGTTGAACAGTCCAGAACCCCAACAATGCAACTGAGGCCCCACTTGCGAGGTTGGAGAACTGAACCCCGCCTGGGTCTCCCGCCTCCGCAATCTGGTACCAGCCGGCCGGATATTTGATGGTAAAGCCGACCTCGTGGTCGCTGTACGTGGCCATAGGCCCGAATGAATTCTGCGCATCGGCAGAGTCAGAAGCGGGTTGTGCATCGGCGGACGGCGCTGTCTGCATTGATGGAAACTCGGGCGCATCGGTTAGCGGGTTGCCGTCGATGGTGATTGAGCGGATCAAATGATCAAACACCGGGACGAGCTGGTCTAAACCGGAAGAGGGCATTTGGAAGGCAACCAGGTAGAACACGTCAGTCGCTGAGAGGTATGTCAACACGGCCATGTTCTCGCGGCCGTCGAGGGTGGTGACAAGCGTCAGGTGGACTGGCCGATCGTCGATGACGCCGAAATCCGAGGTTGGGAGAATCCGATGACCGGAGCCGGCCGGCCGCCAATGCTCGATGATCCAGTCGGTGATTATGTCGTGGTACTGTTCCGGAATTGGACTTACCGGCGTCTCGTCGGCGAAATCCTGGATCCCGATTCCGAGAGCCGCCCCCTCGCCACCGAGGAATCGCGCTTTCCAAACACCGTCCTCGGGCAGAACTTCCCAGTCGGCGAGGTACTGGATGGAGAAGGCGAACTCGTCATCGCGGTAGGTGGCTATTGGGCCGAAGGGGCTTTGTATCAGGGAGGAGTCTGGGGAGAGTTGGGTGTCGTCCGAGGAGGAAGGGGCGAGGGATGGAAACTCGGGAACGTCAGTGAGTCTTGTTAGCCGTTGGCCTACGACTGTTAACGTTCCGAACGAGTACTCGACCATGCGAGCGACTTCGTCCGTGGGCGGTTCGTGGAATTCGTACGCGACGACGAATGCGATTCCCTGCTCGCTAAAGAAGCTGAGTCTAGCTCCGTCAAAGCCCCCAAGCGTGTAGCTGACGAGCTGGGCGGGTTTGCCCCCGACATATCCGTACTCCGCGTGCGTGTGGACTCTGCCCCCCTGCTCGGCCGATTCAATCCCCGACACCCACCGACCGACACAGCCCTCGAGGGCCGACTCATCGGTTTCAGCTGCGGTTAGCTCCTCAATATTGATCGTCAGAAAGCCGCCGTCGCCACTCTCGAGGCGCGTGGCATAGTCGTCATCCGGTTTGCTTTCTGTCCAATCTGCCGGGTATTGGATAGAGAAGTCGTATTCGACGTTGGAGTAGGTGGCCATGAGGCCGTGGGGGCTTGGGACGGCGGGAATCGCGGGAGTCTCCGTAGGAAGCGGTGAGACCGCGCGACGCGGCGCCCAGTCGATTCTCAGGAAATAGCCGCCGAACTGAGTGTCCCAAGAGTCCGATACCAAGATGATGTAGATTCCTGACTCGGGGGCTGTGAAGCTGAGGAATGCATCCCCGCCGACCACGCCGCCGCCGTCGTCGTCGTCGGAGACAGCAGCCGTGGCCCAATCGGCGCGCGCGACTCTGACGTATGGATCAATCATGAACGATTCGGCTCTTACGGTCACCGATTCGCCGGCCTCGAGTTGAAGCTCGAAGTAGTCTTCGTCGAGGGGCGCGTCGACACTTCCAACAACCGATTCCTCGACGAAGACGCGGCGGTGGTCGTCTTTATCGTCAATGAAAGCAAAGTCGTGGCTCGTCTCAAGCACAAACTCGCCGGGCTCCGACGAGAATTGCTCGAATAGCACAAAGTGGGGACCAAGCGTTTCCAGCGTAGTCGAACCCCACTCGACACCTGATTCCGAATCGTCTACATCGAGTATTACGTCTCCTGAGATGTCGGCGACGGCGAATGCGGAGTCCGTTTCGCTTTCGAGTCGGATCTTGATCTCGGTATCTTCTCGCTCGTACAGGACGGCGATCTTGGAATGCCACTGATCGGTCAGCTTGAACTGGTGCTCAGTCGCCCCGTGTGAGGGCAGCCGCCGATCTCGCAGCCCGTCGACGTCTTCACCCCGGGTGAGGCTGGCGACACGCTCAAGAATGTCGGCCGCGGAGGTAGCGATGATGAACCGGCCATCACCAAAAGTGCGGGTCGTGATGCCGATCACATCACCGTTTTCGGAGACCATCACGCCGCCGCTCTGGCCACCGCCGGTCGCCGCGTCGCTCTGAATCAGAGTCAAATCGAGAGCGCGCCACTGTCGGAATCGAGATATGACGCCGCGCGAGATAGTCGGTTTGTCCGGGAAGGCTTCGACTTCGTCGGGGTATCCGACGAGATATACGTCTGAGCCGATGGCCAGATCCTCGCCGTCCTTCAGTTCCAACCCATCCTCAAGCACGTTGACGGGACCGATGACGGCTAAATCCGCCATGAGGTCCAGCCCGATGACAGGGAGGGTCCGATGAGCGTTGCTGTTCGGAAACTTGACCAAAACGTTTGGATATCCCCAGACGACGTGAGCATTTGTGACGATGAATCCGCCGGGGATGAGCACTCCGCTTCCCAGGCCAGAGCCGGTCATAATGACGGGCACATTAGGTGAGACGCGGGAAAAGATTTCGGCGCCGCTGAGCGGAGCCGGCGTGGGAGTCGCGGTGGGGAGGGGTGTCGGCGTGGGCGCGGCGGTTTCGATCGGTGGCGCGGTCGGCGACAGAGTGGGGACGCCATCTACCGGAGTCGGGGGCTCCGAGGTCGAGTCGTCGCCGCTCCGCTCACACGTAGCGCCGAGGATGGCAGATAAAGCCAACGTCACGGCGACTGCGATGATGAGTTTTGGGACTCTGTAACCTGGTTTCACGCCTCATCCTTGTCAGAGTGCCATTCAGGATATGGTATTGACTGGTGCGACCGGTCTTGCCTATGGGAGATTGGTCGAATTGGCCGCGCTCTGGTTGGGCGTTGCTATAATTCCCGCCCATCTTTGGGGGTGATTTGAAGGCGTTCTTTCCCGGCACGTTCGACCCGCTGACTAACGGTCATCTCGACATTGTCAAGCGAGCGTCGGCGATATTCGACGAGGTAGTCGTTGGGGTCTATCGAGGGTCTGAAAAAGACCCCTTGTTTTCATCGCAAGAGCGGCTGCAAATGGTGAGTGAAATGGTGGAGCACGCTCCGAACGTATCGGCCGTGACTTACGGGGGGTTGACGGTCGAGTTTGCAAGAAGCATCGGAGCGCGGGTGGTGGTGCGGGGATTGCGCGCCCTATCCGACTTCGAATACGAATTCTCGCTATCATCGATGAACCAGGTGATCGAGTCGGATGTGGAGACGGTGTGTCTGTTGACTTCACCCCAGTTCGCGTTTATAAGCTCGAGTCTGGTTCGGGAAATCGCCTCACTTGGTCAACCTGTCAATCACTGGGTTCCGACGAGCGTGGCGGAGCGCCTACGCGCTAAACTTGAATTCAACCGTAAGCAGGCGCTGTTCCGGGAGTGATCGTAAATCGACCTAATTAACCTGATTGAGCGACTTGAATCGCTGCTCGAGGCCGGCCAGCGGGTCCCAATGGTCAGGAAGGTGATGATAAGCGAGCGCGAGATCCTGTCCATCATCGATCAGATGCGGATAAGCATCCCGGAGGAGATCAGGGAGGCGCGCCGCGTGCTGCGGGAACGGGAGCAGATTCCGCAGTCGGCCCAGATGGAGGCGGACCAGATCGTGGCCAAGGCCAAGGAGCAGGCGGAGGCGATGATCCGGGACGAGGAGATCGTTCGTCAAGCTCAGTTCCGCGCGGATGAGATTATCCGCGAATCTGAAGACATGGATAGGGAGACGAGGCAAGAGATCGACGCTTACGCTCTCGATATGCTGCAAGACTTGGAGCGGCGCCTGGCCACTCATCTGACAAGCATCGAGCGAGGCATTCAAGCAATTGAGGCAAGGCCTGAAGAAGAGCCGGGCGAGTCTCGTGAGCAGGTTATCGCTCAGTAATCCCCGCCGGTTGAAACAATGCCCAGACGGAATTCGGAACTGCTGATACAAAGCGCCTCGCGGCTGTTTGCCGCGGGCGCGGGTACGGAAATCCGGGTCAAGCTGGAGGGCCATTCCCGCACGCTAGGGGTTCATGAGGCGCGGGGACCGTTTTTCGGCGAGTGCCGCGTTCTTCGCGGCGACGGCGAGCTGGTGGCTGTCGGTGCGGTACACCTAGAAGTTTCGGTCCCGTGCCGTCGCTGTGTCGAGCCGGTTG
Organism: Chloroflexota bacterium; assembly: GCA_026708165.1. GTDB lineage: Bacteria > Chloroflexota > UBA11872 > UBA11872 > VXNJ01 > JAPOVO01. Next base: position 5,337 of record JAPOVO010000097.1, read on the forward strand.
TCGACCGCAGGGCGACTTCCTTCGACGGCAGGTTCGTTACGTTTGGAAGTCCTAGGGTCGACGCCGAAATGGACGAGTATGACCCTGATGTATTTGCGCTGGATCAGAACGGCTCGATTGATTTGACCGAGCTGCTGCGGGAGACAGTGATCGCCTCTATCTATCCAAATGCACTTTGCAGACCTGATTGCGCCGGCCTGTGTCCCGTTTGCGGCAGCAATCTAAACGTTGGTGACTGTGGTTGTGAAGGGTATGATGTAGACCCACGCTGGGCACCGCTCAAGCAACTGATGGAAGAGTCGTTAGCCCAATCCGAATTAGACGGGGAGTGAATTAGCTTTGGGAGCGCAACCCAAACAGAGAATCGTAAAAGGGCGTCGGAACCGACGCCGGTCTCATCACGCTCTCCGACCGATGAACTTTGGCCGGTGCACACAGTGCCGGAGCCTCGTTTCGAGTCACCGGGTCTGCCCCGTGTGCGGCTACTACCGGAACACCGAAGTGGTAGCGACGGAACAGCCGAAGGTCAAGTATCGCTAGCGTCTCAACAGTTCGACGGGCGCCAATCGGGCTTCCCAATCTACAAGTCAAGCGTTGACCTACGCACTGCTATTTCCGGGTCAGGCGTCTCAATACGTTGGAATGGGGCGGGACGTCGCGGGCGAATGGGATTCCGCTGACAAGGTATTCGAAATCGCGGACGAATGTACAGGGCTGCCAGTTCGGAGACTCTGTTTCGAAGGTCCCGCGGAAGAACTGGCGATGATCGTAAACCTTCAACCGTGCATGGTCGCGGTGAGCATTGCCATGCTGGCGGCGGCTTGCGAAGAAGCCGGGCTTGGGCAGCAGGACGTATTCGATCTTGGACGTTTTCGGCAGCCGCCGGCGTTCGCGGCGGGACACAGTGTTGGAGAGTATTCCGCGCTCGCGGCTTC
>JAPOVO010000501.1 GCA_026708165.1 Chloroflexota bacterium
GCCCTGACGCCTAGAACAGACTCTTGACGCCGGCCTCCCGGATCATCTCCAGCACGGCCCGCAGGTCCCGCGCGACGCGTGAGCACCGCGGGTCTTCTTTCCTCACCAGAATCGCCGGAATCCCCACCCTTTCCGCACCGAGCACATCGGCTTCCGGGTTATCTCCTACCATCCAGGCAACGTCGGGATTACCGGCAGCTTCCAGCGCGATCTCGAAGGCACGCCGATTCGGCTTTTCGAATCCGGTCGCCGCCGAGGTGATGACGACATCGAAGAACCCGGACAAACCGATGCTGTCCACGATCTCCGGCAGCTCGGGCGCATGGTTCGAGAGAATCACCTGGCGCCATCCATCCGTCCTGAGGGATTCCAGCGATTGAATCGCGTGATCGAACAGTTCCTGCCGTTCCGGGCGCACATACACAGTTCGCACTTCCCGCGCCAACTCGCGAGTTCTGGCCGGTTGAATGCCAACTTCCTCGTATGCATTCGCGAACAACGGCTCCAGGTTTTCCCACCACGCGTCCGGGCTCGAAAGCTCCGGGTGGTGCCGCTCAGGTCGATGCCATGGAAATCCGCTTCTAAGAAACGGTCTTAGTTCCTCCCGGTCGATACTGTGGCCTGGAAGGTATCGATCGAGAACCTCGATCAGCGCCCCCTGCCAGCCCCCCGGATCGTCCGCAAGCGTGCCATGGAAGTCCCAAAACACTGTTTTGTCACCGCGCCGCGACGGCCTATGCACGGTCACTTTCTGCATCCCAATAGCGAATTCCTAAAGATTGTGGAAATCCAAGTCACAATCAGTCTCGCGCGGCCTTTTGATGACGCTAGCTATCTTCCCCGTCTAGTAGACACTGACAGAGATGGACCCTGCTACAAGTCAAACAAACCGAAGTCAACTTTATGTCAAGTAAAACACAGGCCTGCGTCAGGCGCGTGCGGACGCGGAGGGGCGGCCGTGGTCAAATGCCAAGCGCTTCGTCTATATCCCGCTGATACTCGTCCACGCTTCCGGACGCGACCTCGTCGACCTTCACCTGACGCCCGGCGACCGACGATTCGACAACTGAGTAGGCAACCGCAAGGTCGCGCAGTCCGCCTTCTCCGTCGACCTCCGGCTTCCTCTGTGAATCTTCGATGGCCTGTAGCCAGTCGAGCAGCTCCAATCCGAACGGGTCCTCCATGCCACCGGGAAACCACCGTTCGAGCTGGTCGGGCGAGGCCTCCGCGCGCATCAGCTCGATGGTGTCGGACTTGTCGCCCAGATCGTCAGTCAATTCAGTGCCGACTATAGATCCCCTGCTTCCATAGATGGCTTTGCCTCCAGGCACCGCCACCACGTCGCCGTGCGCTCCCCAGGAGAGCGTCAGGCTTCCAATCGCGCCCGACTTGAAGCGGTACGTGATCATCGCAACGTCTTCGAGCTCGTTCTCGACCGTCCCGTCGAAAGGCGCGTCGTCACGATAGCGGCGAACAGGCTCCGTGGTGGCCGTAACTGCTCCAACCGAGTCGATCTCGCCGCACTGATACTCGATCATGTCGAACAGGTGGACGCCGAAGTCGATGCTCGGTCCGCCGCCCGCCCGCTGCTTGACGTGCCGCCAGGCGGTATGTGCCGCTATGTAGTCGGGCGACCAGTCGGGCGATCCCATGCCGCCGGCCAGGACCGACTGCAATTGTCCGATGCGGCCGTGGCGGATCGCCCAGTGCACGGCCCTGATGGGCGCCAAGTAACGGATGACTTCGGCGGTCGCCAGCGTGAGGCCGTTCTTGGCGGCCGCATCGACCAGCATCCGCGCCGCCTTGACCGTAATCGCGAGCGGTTTTTCCATCATGACGTGCCGCCCGGATTCCAGACAGTCGACGCCGATGGTGTGATGGGAATCGAGCGCGGTCAGCACTATCACCGCGTCGACCGAGTCGGAGTCGAGCATGTGACGGTAGTCGCTGTATACCTCCGGCCTGCCGGACTGAAGCTCGCTGACGTACACGTGTGGAGCCGACAGCGGGTCGGTCTGGTCGTTAGCAGTTGGCGGGCGCGGTGGAATGCCGTCGTCGGGCGACCGGAACATCTTCGCGTCGTCGATATTGCGGGAGCAGAGCGCGGTGATCTCGAATTCAGCCAGCCCCCGCGTCTTGATCTCCCGCAGCCCGCGAAGATGAGCGGGGAGTATGCGTCCGCAGCCAATCACGCCTAGTCGAATCACTCTCGCCTCCTCCAACCTGTGGCCGCATGTTGCGCCGCCGCCGGATCACTCATTCGCATCTTCATACTGGAACAAACTTCTGAATGGCGCGGGAGCCACGGTCATAACCGGCCATCGTTTCGCAGACCTCGCCAACGTATACGACACCTCTGGAGTCGACCGCTATGCAGTGCGGCCCCATAAACAGCCCCGCGTCGTTTGTTCGCCCCTCGTAGCCGCCCCAACTCGCCAGCACGTTTCCATCCAAATCCAAGACGCTCGCCCTGTGTCCGCCCTGCGCAAGGAACAGGTTGCCCGCCGAATCGAGCGCCATGTCCTGAGGCATGTGAATGTCGGTCCAGATATCCAGCACTTCCCCGTCCGAATCGAAGACCTGTATGCGGTGATTCTCGCGGTCAGCCACCAGGATGCGGCCTTGGGGATCGATGACAAGTGCATGAGGCAGCACGAACTGCCCCGGGCCGCCACCTGGCTCGCCCCACGACGCGACGAGTTCCCCCGAAGCCGTGAACCTGTGCACGCGCGCGTTTCCGTAGCCGTCAGTAACCAGCACGTCGCCGTCCGCGGTTACGACAGCGTTGGTCGGCCGGTTGAACGGCGGGCCCGCGCGTTTGATGTTGAAATAGTCCTTGCCGTCGTGGCCGGTGTCCGAGTAGACGCCCCGTGTTCCGAGCGTCATAAGCAGGTTGCCGTCCACGTCGAACTTGCGGACCGTGTGGTCCAGATCGCCCGTGCACCAGACCATGTCATCCGAGTCGATGTATATGCCATGCGGCCGAACGAAAAGCCCCTCGCCCCAGGACCTGACAAAGTTGCCGTCCTTGTCGAACACCATCACGGGATGCGGACCGCGGCTCAGCACGAAGACCCTGTCCTGCGAGTCGACGGCAACACCCGGGACGTCGAGAAACGGCCAGCCGGTGGGACGCTTGGCCCAATTGTCCACGACCTCGTAACGAAACTCCCCCGACCCGAATACACTCATAATGCGTCTCGTCCCTCAACGACTTCGCGGTGCCGTCACATATCGGCTGCGCATATATTGCCTGATTGACGGACTCTATACAGCGTATCGACTCGTCGGACGGTTTCCGTAGTCTGCCGGATGCTCCTTGACGCGACCACCCTTGCGTGTAGTCTCAAGAAAAAGCTAGCGGCTTAGTCCCCGCCGAGGGCGTCTTATACGCTCCCAGAAACAACTCGACAGAAGCGGCGCCCTCATGCCGGAACTATCCATCGTTAACAGATCGGACAACTGCATGGATGAAATGCCCAAGGAGATTCGTACCGAACGGCTCCTTCTGAGGCCGTTCCGTATGTCCGATGTTGACGATGTCTTCCAGTACGCTCAGGACCCTGAATGGGCGCGGTATCTTCACGTTCCCCAGCCTTATCTGCGGTCCGACGCCGAGGAGTTCGTAGCCCTTCAACTGGAAGATCCTTCGTGGGCCATTGTCTACCAAGGACGGATGATTGGCGGCGTTTACCTCCACGACCCCAACCGTAGGCACCTGACCTCCGGGATCGGGTACTCGATCGCCCGCACGCACTGGTCGCGAGGGATCGCAACCGAAGCCGTTTCCGCTGTCGTTGCAGCCGCCTTCGAGCACACGGAACTCCGACGCATCTGGGCCGCGGCGGATCCCAGGAATGTTGCGTCCCATCGGGTTATGGAAAAAAACGGAATGGTCCGCGAAGGCGTGTTCCGTCAGAATGTGCTCGTCCGCGGCGAACCGGCGGACACGTCTGTTTACGCCATCCTGCGCGTGGACTGGGAAGCCAGTATGGACGTAATGCCGAAGGAGATTCGTACCGAACGGCTCCTCTTGAGGCCGTTGCGGATGTCCGACGTGGACGTCGTTTACCAATATGCCCAGGACCCTGAGTGGGCGCGGTATCTCGATGTGCCCCAGCCTTATCTGCGTTCGGACGCAGAGGAGTTCGTATCCCAACAGCTCGACTACCCTTCGTGGGCGATAGTCTTCGAAGGACGTATGGTTGGCGGGGTTTACCTTCACGACCTCGACAGTAAGCGCCTAACCGCCGAGGTCGGATACACGGTCGCTCGCCCGCACCGGTCGCGAGGGTTCGCTACCGTAGCCGTTTCCGCAGTTGTTGCTGCGGCGTTCGAACATCTGAAGCTGCGGCGTATCTGGGCGGCAACGGACCCCAGAAATGTTGCCTCCCAGAGAGTTCTGGAAAAAATAGGGATGCTCCGCGAAGGAGTTTTACGCCAGAACCGGCTCGTCCGGGGTGAAGCAGCGGACACCTCTGTCTACGCCATCCTGCGCGATGACTGGGAATCTCGCGCGGACGAAATGCCCAGGGAAATTCGGACCGAGCGGCTACTTCTACGGCCCTTCCGCACGTCCGACGTAGACGATGTCTACGACTACGCTCACGATCCCGAGTGGGGGCGATTTCTCCCGGTGCCCAAGCCGTATCTGCGTTCCGACGCCGAGGAATTCTTGCGCCGCCAGTTGGCGAAAAAATGGTCCGAAGAGCCGGACTGGGCCGTTGTGTTCGACGGCAAGGTGATCGGAGGGGTGAGTCTTCACGACCCGGACAGCGAGCACCGCAGCATCGAGCTTGGCTACGCAGTCGCCCGCGCGCACTGGTCGCGGGGATTCACCACCGAAGCGGTCAAGGCCATCGTGGCGGCGGCGTTCACGTACCTGGATCTCAAAATCGTCTGGGCATCGGCCGACGTACAAAATATCGCGTCATGGCGCGTAATGGAAAAAGTCGGCATGACCCGCCAACGAGTAATTCAGCAGGCTTCGCCATCTGGTGGATCGCCCGTAGATTTGGCCATCTACGCAATCTCCCGCGAAGAGTGGCAGGCGAAGCAAGCCTGAGCGAGCTCGACCTCAGACACCCGTCCGCACTCTCCTGACTGCAACCCTGATGGCTCGACACGCGACCTGAGTGAGGTGCTGAAACGACGGTTTCCGGCCATCTCTACCACTTCGCTGTCGGATCTGCTCTCGCGGACTGGTGCTACGCTCTAATTGGGGTAGGCGCGAGTCGCCTCAAGCCGGTGTGGCTCAATGGCAGAGCGGCGGTTTTGTAAACCGCAGGTTGTGGGTTCGACTCCCACCGCCGGCTCCGATACCCTGGAAATCGCGCTAAAGCACGCCAACGTGACCTGAGGACCCAGCCTCATCTCTCAAGTCTGCAACCACTTTCGATTCGTAACGAGGCCAACCTCTTATGCCCTCCATGCTAGTCGGCTTGGGCATACGCCATCCGGAGCTATGGAAGCCGACTGAATAGCACGACGGCATCTCGAAAGCGAGCGGTGTCTAGCACTTCCCGGACGGCCGGCGCGGGATCAATCAACTTGACTCATAACTGTAGACCCTATCCTCGAGCAGTCCGAGGTCGAGTCCAAAGTAGTAGTCGAGTATTGCCCTGAAGTGGTTAACCGAAGTAATCGAGGGATACACGGCACTCTCGCCGCCGTCGGGAAGCAGGAACGCGGCCAGGATGTCGTGGCTGATCGAGGGATCGTGTTTTTCGTGTCCGTGGTCTCCGGCGATGACGATTATCGGAGTTTGCACATTGTCGTCGATTATGGCGTCGATGACATCCAGCATTTGGCCGTTCAGCCAAATGAGCTGACCATAGAATGCTCCGGGAACCGAGGGATCGTGGTCATCCTGCCAGCTTGCCCCGTCGAAACTGACGTTTCCATGCCTGTCGAACGAATAGGGCCCATGCGGTTTTATCAAATGCGCGACTACAATCTTCGGCCCGTCCCAGGTTCCGACTTCCTTCATGAATTCCAGCCAATCGAGAGCCCGTTGCGGATGCCCGAAACCGTAAGACCTGTGTTGCGTGCCAAATTCGGGCGAGAGGAGCAGTTTCGCCACGGTTGTCTGCAAGAGCGCCGTGGTAAATCTGCCAGACAGGTGAGTTGTCCGTTCGAGCCGGAACGTTTCCCTAGTCTCCTCTCCGCTGAATAGAGTGCCCGAAGGGCTGAAGTCCACCACGACGTGCGCGGTGCTGTTGAAATTGGTCAATTCGAAA
>JAPOVO010000130.1 GCA_026708165.1 Chloroflexota bacterium
TCGTCACGATCAGCCCGCTTGACCGCGGTGCGCTGGTCCACTCGGTGCTGATCGTGACGATGTCCTCAGGCTCCTGTAAAGCCCCTATGCCGAGCACGTGGGCCAGGAAATAGCGGTACGGGCAGGTCGCCCAAGCCTCCAGCCTGGTCGGCGAGAAGACAGCGCCTTGATCGGGAGCGAACTTCCGCCGTCCCCCGGATAGAGCGGAGACATCGCCGTCCCAGACCGTCAGACGTCTATAAGCCCTGGCTTGCTCCATTTGCAAGGCTCTGCCGAGAATGCCGCTGTCCACCGCGAGGTGATGATCTTTGACGTGTCCGCCCGAGCGCCGCCACCGCCACAACCGGTGCAGGTCATAGTCGCCAAGATCGGCGGGCTGCGAATCGCCGACGTCCCGGAGTCCGCTCTCCTGAGATGCGACGACGTCCAACCAGTGCCTGCGTCCCAACGAGCCGAGCGTCGTAGCGAAAACTCGCGAGCCTTCCAGTCGCGAAGCCTCCTCCAGCAACCAGCGCGACGGATGCTGGGCTCTGCGGGCGGCGGTGTCCGATCGCGCAAACGTCAAAACGCGAGACTTTCCGGCGGACATCGCGGCGAGGTATGAGTAGCGTTCTTTCGACAAGGATGCCCCGTGCGGCGGGATTTCGAACCGGACGCGCTCGCGTTCAGGCAGCAGTGGATCGTCGCTGGTTCGAGACGGCACGGCCCCCTCGATCATTCCCATGAGGTACACCTTGTCGAACCTGACGCCATAGCTGGCGTTGACGGGGCCTACGAACACACCCTCGCCAAACGTGCCCAGCCGTGTCGCGGGTCTTTCGCAAGCCTCGTCTAGCATCGCGCGAAACCAGTCGAACGTCGCTCCGGGCCGCACATCCTCCAGCGCTGCCATCTCCTCGATTCCGGAGCGCAGCGCGTCAAGGCTCTCCGTTTCCTCCGGCGGGAGCGTGGAGGCGTCTACGTACTTGTCGATGAGACGGAGAATCCAATCCACGAAATCAGGCCAGGGAAGTCCGTCTTCGGGCGGTGAAAGGTCGTCGATAACCTGAAGGACGAACCGTCTCAGGGCGAGCGCGTCCCGCGCTGCCCGCAAAATGCGCTCGGCGTCAGCCTCCGAGATATCGTCGGCCCCACGCTCGACCGACCGCTCAAGACTTGCCGCGTACCGCGCCAGCCGATCTCGCCATTGGTTCTTTCCCGCAATCACCCCGGCGTTGCGCGATATCACGTCCCACCGCGCGGGATTCAAGTCCCGCGCCGGTAGCTTGACGGGGCAGCCGGTGAGCCATCGCATCACCGCGTCTCTACGTAGCCCATCCCCCGTTAGCTCGACCATATCCCTTATGGTTCGGCCAGCTGCCGTCGAACCAAGTGTGTTGGGCGCGGGACCGGTCGTCGGCACGCCTGCCATATCGAGTTGCTCCGCCAGCAGCGAGGCATATGGCTCGCGCTGCCAGTACAACACGCCTATCCGGTGAAACGGGATGCCTCGGTGAGCGTCTGCGGCTATGCTGCGCGCAACCCACCTGACTTCCTCCCGCGTGTCCGCGGCGATCAGCAGCCGGGACTCTTTCTCGTCTGTCGCCGCTGGCGCGGAATCCCCATGTATCGCATCTCCGAGACTCGACGCCAGCGCCAGACAGTCCGAGTCCGCCTCTTCGTCGCCTGTGACACCGAATATCAGCGAGCACCGCCCCGTCGCCCTCAGAGCCTCCACGAACGCGCGCTCCCTCGGTGTCAGATCGCGCACAAGATAGAAAATCACCGGTCCCAGGTCGGCCAGCGCCGCGTCCCGGTCGGTCCGGATCGCCTCCTCCGCGGCTGCGGCCAGCGACTCACGGTCGTAGTAGGACTCCGTCAAGGCGCGGAAGCGGCGATACAGTCGCACGACGTGACCGGAAAGCCCGCCTCGCCGTTCGAGCTGAGTCAGCGCGTCGGGTTCGGCGGATCTCAGCTCGCGAAACGTCGAACGGAGCCTTGAATGAAAAGACGAGTGGTCCTGGAACCGTTCCAGCGGCCCCGATTCCTCCGTCGTCGCCCGGCGCGCCGCCGCGTACTCCACAAACGCCGCAAGCGGACGCAGTCCTTTCGCCGCCAGCAGCGGCGCGCCCAACAGCTCCGTCAGCCGCGCCAGGGGCATGAACCGCACGTTGATTATTCCCCGCTCGCCGACTTTCCGGCGCAGAAACAGTCCGGCGTAAGGCGAAGGCGCGATCACCGTCACCGGGGCCATGCGGTCTTTCGCCTGATAATGCGCCAGCAGAGCTTCGAGTCGGTCCTGAGCCTTCGCGACCGACTCGATGTATATCGGAAATTCTCTCATCGACGCATCGGTTGACGGCTGCCGCGACCGCCTGACTCCCCCGCTTAGTTGACAGGTAGATTACAGGCTAGCCAGCCGTCCGGCTTCCGACTTCAACCCACATCCAACGCTTTCGATGTACTCTCTTAACTGGTCAAATCAACTGGCATGATCTGCGACGGTGTTCCAACGGAAAGCCGACTGCGCCGGAGATCGCATCCGAAGGCAGGTGTTTAACCTTTGGTCTCCATCCGCGCCAGGATGTCCCGGATCTCCGTCAGCAGCTCATTAGTTCCGCCGACCGCTTTGGCAGGCGCGGCGGAAGGTTCGGCGTCAAGCACCCTTTGCCGCTGCAACAGGATCGCGTCGCGAAACTCCACCGCGTCGATGATTCCGACCAGGTCGCCTTCGCTTCCGGCGTTCTGCCCCGACTGACCCGCGGTCTCGACCTTCAGGCCGCGCAGCTTATGCATGCGCATCAGCGGGTCGTCGTGCAGGCGCACGTCGGTGATCCGGTCCAGGGGAATAGTGGCTTCCTTTCGGAAGAAAACCCCCTTCCGGATCTCTACGGCCTGGGTGGTCAGCCGGGCGGAAACCCTTCGGAGATATTCCCGGCCGTACCAAATGCTCAAGAGCAGCCAAAACGGGATCAACGGTATGCCCACGAGCGTGATCACGAGTATGAGAGATCCGACCCACCGAAGATAAGACGCCGTCTTTCCGTCGAACTGTGCCTCCACCAGAAGTTCGCCGGTCACTCCGTCACGGTCTGACTGCTCGCTCATCTATTTCACCTTACTTTTGTGCCCTTTGGGCGCCGGGAGAGTGTAGCAACAGCAGTTTGGTCGGAGTTATAGACGTACCGGTTCCGTCGATGCCACACTGAAATCTGGTTGCTGTGACCCGTCCTCTCACCCTTAGATACCCGATCAGATAGGGAATTGAGGCCTTGGCCATACTCTTTGCTTACTCAACGTTCATGTTGTTATCGAGACGCATGTTCCTCGCAGTCCTGCAAGGCAGTCGTAAACCACCACTCGAAGATCCATCTGTTATCGCATCAGCCCCATTGTCCGTACACCCTTGGCACAGCACCACCCGGCAGCGCACTTGGAATCTAGCCCATCCTCTGACCGTGATATGGATTCCCTGTCTTTCCTCTTTTCGCTCCCACCTCCAGAGGTTTCCACTAAGGTGCGCATCACAATTGAATGGGCTCGTGTACGCAAAGGCAGCGCCGGCGAGCACCCCGTTAGCAGCATCGTGAAATTACCGATTTTTCAAAGTTCACAGGGTCATTTTCAAAACTTTCACGAAAATCGGTCTCGTTCACATCGCCGTCCGCAGCTCGAACAGGGCGCATCCGCTAAGGCGAAGCCGGATCGATCAGTCGCCGCATCCGCACATCAACCTCCAGCGTGCTTTCCCCACCTCCCTGCAAGACGCCCCGGGTCGGCGAGACGTCCGAGTAGTCACGGCCCACGGCGATCCGCGCGTGCCGCTCGTCGGCCAGAGTCTGATTAGTGGGATCGAACCCGATCCAGCCCAGGTCGGGCAACAAACACTCGACCCATGCGTGGGTGGCGGTTTCCGGCGCTTGTTCGCCGGCTCGTCCAGTTACGTAGAGATAGCCCGAGACGTAGCGAGTCGGCACCCCCCACGAACGGGAGATTGCGATCATCACGTGGGCATAGTCCTGGCAGACCCCCCGACCGGATTCCAGTATGTGCTCGATGGGAGAGACCGCCGATGTACTCCCTGGCACATAGTGGAAACTGCCATAGAGCGTGTCCGAGAGCCGCAGAAGTGACTCTAGCGGGTCGTCCCCCCGCTTTATGCGAGCGCCCTCGACAAAGTCGGCCAGCGCGGGCGAGGGCCGTGCCAGCGCGCTTGCGTGCGTGAAGTCCCAGTGAATCAGAGACTCGCCCCACGACTCAAGCTGGTCCCACGCTTGGGCGCCCAGTGAGTCGGGAAGCGATACGGCCGGCGCGGTCTCGACCGTCGACTGGGCGATGATTTCCAGCCGGTCATGCTCGCGGTGAATGTTGAGAACATGCTTGGTATTGCCGAAGCAGTCCAGCTCGCAGTTCAGCGGGGATTCCGGGACGGTTGCGGCCTCGAAGCTCAACAGCCGCTGACGGGAATCGTCGCGCGGCTTGAGACATAACGACATTACGCAGTCCCGCACCGGTGCCGTGTAGCAGTAGCGCGAAACGTGCTCGAGTTCGTAGCGCGTCCGGCCCGTCATCGCGTCAGCGCGTCGGGGAATCCTCGATCGGATACTCGAAATAAGCGGCGGTTACGAGATGGTGGAGCTCCCGAGAGTACCTGCTGACTTCACGCAACAGGTTTCCGCGGTCCTCGCAATCCGGCCAGTCATAGTGGATCAGAGCGCTCAGGCGACCTGCCAGACGCCGCGCCGCATCGCTGGAACGGGCGTCCGGACCAGGTCCGATGGCGGCGATGTCCGACGCCGCTCTGTCGATCGACCGGCAGAGCGAGTCGGGTAGCAGCGAATCGGTGACGAGCAGGTCGAGCACTTGGTCAGGCTGCACCTCCACGCTATAGCTGCGGTTGTAGGTCTCGAACGCGTGATAGATGCGGAGCAGGCTCGTCCAATCCGCGCCGGATGTCTCTTCGTGGGTTTGAACCGCAAGCTGCGAAAGCAGAAGCGAGGTCGTGAGCTGCGTCCGCTCGATGAAGCGTCCAAGCTGCATGAAGCGCCAGCCCTCGTCGCGGTACATCGTCGCTGCGGACACTCCCGAGAAAGTGTCGATCTCGGCTCCCGTCTCCGCGTAGAAGCTCTCGGGTGAAGGCGTCCAGATCCTCTGGATCGAAAGCTTCTGGATCCGCAAATATGCCAGATTCAAACAACTCCACATGTCCGCATTGATGCACTGGCGCATCTGCCGGGCGTTCTCGCGGCCCAAGGCAAAGCAGCTCCACATCGAGCTGGGATTGGAACGCTCGAACGTCAGGTCGTCGGCGAGCGTGTACGAATCCGCCAGCGTGTAGTCGTCGCTATGGAGCATCTCCAGCCTGCCGCCCGGAGGCTGTCGGTCCAGGGTTCTGTAGATGCGGCTCCAACCGAAATGAATCTCCCGAATGGGACGGTCCACCAGTGCTTCCGTCTGCAAGCGCAGCAGGCGGCAGAGATGGTCCGCCCGTTCCAAGTAACGGCTCATCCAGTAAAGACCCTGCGCGCTGCGGGAGAGCATCAGTCTTGCAGGACCCAAAGGTCCTTGCCGCCTCCTCCCTGGCTAGAGTTCACCACCAGGCTGCCGCGCCGCAGCGCCACGCGGCAAAACGCGCCAGGCACTATGCGGGTCTCGCGACCGCGAAGCACGAACGGGCGCAAGTCGACGTGACGAGGCTCGAAACCGCCATCGATAAGGCAGGGCGCGCGGGAGAGGGCGAGTACCGGCTGGGAGATGAAATCGGCTGGGTTGGCGCGTACTTGTTTGGCGTATGCCTCTCGCTCTGCGCGCGTTGCGTGTGGGCCGACTAGCATTCCATACCCCCCCGATTCGCCCACGCGTTTAACGACCAGGTTCTTCAGATTGTCGAGCGTGTATTCGAGGTCCTCGGAGCGTCGGCAGAGATGGGTCTCGACGTTGGCTAGAAGCGGCTCCTCGCCCAGGTAATAGCGGATCATGTCGGGCACGTAGGCGTAAACGCTCTTGTCATCCGCCACGCCTGTCCCGGGCGCGTTCACGAGGGATACGTTTCCGAGCTTATAGGCGTTCATCAGCCCGGGCACGCCCAGCAGAGAATCTTGGCGGAAAACCAGCGGGTCAAGGAAGTCATCATCCACGCGCCGGTAGATCACATCGACCCGCCGCAGGCCCTTGGTGGTCCGCAGGTATACGAAACCGTCGTTGACCACCCGGTCGCGCCCCTCCACCAACCCGGCCCCGCTCTCCCTTGC
>JAPOVO010000018.1 GCA_026708165.1 Chloroflexota bacterium
GAGTCTCTGCCCGGCTTTCGGATGAAGAGGTCGCCGTAAGCGCGGTCGCGACGGACGGACAGCGCCTTGCCCAGACACGTCGCCATCGCCCGCTCATCAGACGGTTCGCGAACCGAGGCGAAAACGCCGGGGATGAGGTCACGGTCTCTGACAAGTGAGACGAGGTCACGGGCCTTGACGGGACGGTCCCGGTGCGCGGACCACCAAGTCTGGGCGAAGACGCGCCACTCTTCCGACTCCTGGTCGACGAGGCGGTAGAGCTCGTCGTGGTTGTCGAGGAAGCCGGTGAGGCCGGCCGAGGTCAGGATGCCTCCGACGATGCCGCACCAGGACTCGAATGAGCCGAGCTGTCGGCCTTGCCAGGCAGGCCTGCCAACAGCAATCCAGTGCCTGACGAGAACGAGGAGTGCCCACAGCAGGCGGCCCCGGTTCTCGACCACCCAGGGGGGCAGCGGATCATGCTTGAAGCCGGTGCGCTCCCAGGGCCTGTCCACCTTGGGATCGAGGCGAATCCAGATGGCACGCCGCACGATCTCGCTGCCGAGCTGGAGATTGTTGCCTGTGGCGAACCAGAGGCAGTTGTTTGGTACCGAGACTGTCTCCGACTTGCCGAGGAGGCGGTCCGACCAGGTTCGGGAAGTGAGCGCTGCGGCGAGCACTCCGGACTCCAGGGTGTGTGTCACGTTGTCCAGGAGCACGACCGGCGATCCGCCGAGGAGGACCGAAGTGATCTGCTTACGGAGGTCGTCGTCCTTGCGGGGAAGCGTCATCGTGGCCGGTGCCGAGCCGGTGGTGATGAGACCCACGGACTCGACCAGGAGGCTCTTGCCGGAGCCGGCGGTGGGGGCGTCGACAGCGAAGAGAGGGATTGGCCCGTCGATACGATTGCCGAGGAGTTGCGAGAGGAGGGCCGCTACAGCATGGGCGCGGGAGGAGGGGGCAGCAAAGGGGAAGTCGCACGACCATTCGTCCAGCAGCAGCGACTTGGCCTGTCCAACGTCCTCATCCGTGGGAACACCAGGGACTTGTGGTACAGCACGGCTGTTCGACTCGAAGAATAGGCGAGTGGAGGGTTGGTACCCCGGAGAATCGACGAGTTGCCAGTTCTCGTCGAAGACTGGGGCGCTCGCCAGAGCTTTGAGGTGAGGCAGAGGGATGTCAAGGGCGAGCATGTCCTCAACGACGTCGCTCGGCGGTCGAGCCGGGACAAGGGCTTTCTCGCCCTTGGACGACTTCATAAAGTTGGCGGACCGGTCGAGGCGTCCCTTGAGGGCAGCTGCCGAGAGTGGTTCGATCTTGATGGAGCTGTCAGAACGGCGGACTTCCACGAGGGTACCTCCGTACTCGAACAGAGACGGCGGGCCGTCGGCGAGCCTGAGAGCTTGCCAGGAATCGCTGACGATTTCGCGCAGGTGGCGACCCGAGACGACGATCTCGGGAAGCTGGCCATTTGACGATGCTGAGGCCGTCGGTTTGCCGATCTTTAGGCCCAAAGCCAGCTTCCAGTCGTGCCAGGACTTGCCCTGGCCTTCGGGATGGAAGCAGTGGCCGGCGAGCGGTCCGTCGGGCAACTTCTGGCCGACGCCGCACTTGAATGGACTGGCGTCTTCGTGGAAGGGGCACTGTTGGACGTGGTACCAGGTCACGCCGTTGGCATCCGACGGCTGCTCGCGGAACTCGATGCTGTGGCGATCGAGGGTCTCGGCGAGGCTCATTCCTGCACCTCGGGCATGCGACTTCCCGTCTCCGCTAACTGCCGTGGAATCGTCAGTCTCTGGGACGATCGCCTCGAGTTGCTCGCGGCCAACGACCCCGACGGCCCCTGGGACCTGCACGAGCTTTGAAACACGGTGTGGGCGGTCGGGGACGGCGTCGCCCTTGACTTTCTCGGTGCCGATCAGGCCGATGAGCTGAGCGGCGTTGGCGACCGAGACATCGATGTGAGCCTCGCGTGTGTTGAGCCTGCTTGCGAGGGTCTCAAGTACCGACTTGACCAGGGAATTGGATTCTAGGGAGTTGGGGAGGTTTATGCGATAGAGGACGTAGTAGCCGTTACCAGAGATCGCAACGATGGGATCGGGCCAGGATTGCGAGTTCAGGTGGTCAGCTACGGCGTCGGCGACGGAGCGTGACTCGGCGAGTTCTTCGTCGGTGCTGCTTATGCCTGAGGGGCGGACCGGATCGATGTCGATGAAGAGCCCGGTGCGTTGAATGACGTTTTGGTCGGTAGTGGTGTTCTTGGCGCTGTCGACGATCCGGTTGTTAGCACGAGCCAGTAGAGCAGGATCAACGGGATTGAGCGAGACGTAGATGTTGGCTCTGCCGTTCCATTTGGATGCAGCGATGGCTAGTTTCTCAGGGGAATCGAAGTATCCCGAAGCAGTGTGGTTGAAGCGGTCATGCTTGGGGATGCGCAGTTCCCGGACTTCACCGGCTTGCCAGAGGTGTTGGAGGAAGTCGAGGGCCGGGCTGGTGGACATCAGGCGGCGAGAGTGAGGATGCGAGTTAGGTTGTAGTTGGCTACTGCACGCGTGCCCCTGCGGATATCTGGGGGACGCGCGCAGAGAGTGCACCTGCACGCAGTCGCAAATCACGCGCTATCACCGGCGAATCTCCGGTCCGCTTCTGGATCGAATCGACGTGCATGTTGAGGTGCCGCGGGTGAAGTACGAAGAAATGGCGGGAGTTGCCACCGGGGAGCCGTCGGAGAGCATAGGCAAGCGAATTATGGAAGCGCGACGGCTTGGAGCCGAACGGCTGAATGAGACGGGGAGACTGACGAACGCGGAGATGAACCCGAAGGACGTGGACAGGTTCTGTGAGACTGACACGGACGCAGAGTCATTGCTACGACACGCGCATGACCGGTTACAGCTATCGGGGCGTGGGTTTCACCGGGTGTTGAAGGTGTCGCGCACGATAGCGGATCTGGATGGGGCAGGGCGGATCGGCGTATCACACTTGGGCGAGGCTCTGCAATATCGCGCGCGGGCGGAGGACTGACAAAAAATCCCGCAATGCCGGGCTCGATCTTGCGGGCGGATAGTCATCCTGTGTGCGCCAAGATCTGGCTTATGGAACCCCGCCTGGTCTGGGACCACATCGACGGCGGTAGGGGCGGCTCGACCGGCATCGGCTACGAGCCGGGTCTCAGGTAACTCTTCCGCTGAGTTCGTTCGGTCTCTGCAACAGATATCCGACTTAGGACTCTTGGGGGCCTTCCTGACGAGATTCGAAGCTCGCATCCAAATCCAGGTAAAGCTGCAACAGTTGCTTCCGTATTTCAGGCTGGGGATCTTTCCAAAGCCCCCGCTCCATAGCTTCCAGCAACCTTTCCACCATTTCCCTTAATGCCCAAGGATTGCTTGTCCGAAGGAACTTCTGCGTATCGGACTCGAGCACGTAGGTCTCAGTAACGTCCTGATACATCCAGTCATCGATGATTTCGGCTGTAGCGTCGTAACCGAACATATAGTCCACCGTCGCAGCCAACTCGAACGCACCCTTGTAACCGTGGCGTTTCATCGACTGAATCCACTTCGGATTCACAACTCTGGTGCGAAATACCCTTCGGGCTTCGTGTCGGAGATCTCTGTTCGTGGCACGTGCAGGATCGGCGCTGTCGCCCATAAATTGGCGGGGCGCGCGCCCAGAAAGAGCGCGGATTGTTGCAATCATGCCGCCGTGAAATTGCATGTAGTCGTCGCTATCAAAGATGTCGTGCTCGCGAGTGTCTTGGTTCTTAGCAGCGACCGCTATTTGCCTAAATCGCTGCTGGAACTGTCTTCGTGCGGAGACGCCGTGATCCTGCCGCGTGTACGCGTATCCGCTCCAAGCGGTGTATACCTCCGCTAGATCTTTCACGCCGTCCCAATTTCGCTCGTCGAGAACCGCAAGAATGCCTGCACCGTAGGCACCAGGCTTGCTTCCGAAGATTCGATACAGACTCCGATTGCTCGCCTTGTACCTAATGACAGTTTCAGATTCGCCCTGACAATCCTCCGGGGGATCCTCCAGTCGCGTCAGGTCCTCCGACAGATGCTTGACAACGTAGTTGTCCTCAGGAGACTCATCCTGAGAGGCTGCTATTTCCACCGCCTCGTCAAGCAGGTTGATGAGATTGGGGAATGCGTCTCTGAAGAATCCGCTGATGCGGACGGTAACGTCGATGCGCGGACGGCCCAGCTCGGTCAGAGGTATAACCTCCAAGCTCAGAACTCGGCCGCTCTCCGGCTGCCACACGGGGCGGACACCCAGCAATCGAAGTATCTGAGCCACGTCGTCCCCGTGAGTGCGCATAGCCGAGGTCCCCCAGACGACCATGCCAACCATCTCTGGGTATCTGCCTTCTTCGTTTTGGAATTTCGCAAGAAGGGACTCGGCTAGTTGAGTTCCGGTCTCCCAGGCAACTTGAGAGGGAACGGTCTTGGGGTCGAGGGAATAGAAGTTGCGACCTGTAGGCAGTACATTTGCCATGCCGCGCGTTGGCGCACCGCTAGGTCCGGGCGGAATGAAGCCCCCTTCCAATCCCCGCAGCAAATTGCGAATCTCGTCCGGCGTCCGCATCAGGGCGGGATATACGGTCTGCGCGACGTAGTCGAGCACCGACTTCGTTTGCGCGTCGGGCGCTCCCAGGACGCTGTCAACCGCATCCGCTGATTCTCGAGGTTGAAAGCCTCGTCCAAGAGCCTCGCGGTAGAGCTGCCGACATACCTGTTCTATCCGCTCCAGGACATCTCCGTTAGTACGGACCGGCGCTTCGATGTCCATTTGCTTGAGTACGTCGGGGATCGTGCTGTTTGGGGGTGCTCCCAGATGAGCCGTCAGTTGTGAGTGGTCGAACCCCAAAGCGTCCGCTACCGAACGCCGCAGGCTCGGGACACTTCCGATATCGAGGCGCGTCAGAGCGGAGAGCATTTCCACCAACTGATCGCCGCGGGGAGACTCTCCCAGTATGTGGAGGCCATCCTTTATTGGTGAATCCTTGAGTTCACAGAGATAGTGATCGATGTCTTGCATGAATTGGTCGAAATCGTCGGGCGGATGCTCAACAGCGAGATCTCGGTGTAGTTCCGCCTGATGCAAGATCTCCCATATCTTTGTTTCCAAGATAGGGAGCTTTCGGGGGTCAAGGGTCCGACACTGGTAGTGTTCATCCAGCAGTTGCTCGAGCCGGGCGATGTCGCCGTAACTGTCGGCGCTCGTCATCGTGGGAATCAAGTGGTCCACGATCGCGGCGTGAGCACGGCGTTTCGCCTGTGTACCCTCGCCGGGATCGTTGATGATGAACGGGTAAAAGACGGGTATGTCGTCGAGAACCACGTCCGGGAAGCACGTCCGAGACAGACCGATGCCCTTTCCGGGCAACCATTCGAGCGTGCCGTGTTTACCGATATGAATGATCGCGTCGGCTTGAAAGACGTCGCGAAGCCAGCGGTAGTAGGCCAGGTAGTGGTGTGTCGGCACCATGTCGGGACTGTGGTAGATCGCGCCGGGATTCTCTCCGACCCCGCGTGGCGGCTGCAGCCCGACAAAGATGCTGCCGAATTCTAAGCCGGCTATCGCCAGATTCCCGTTACTACGGTAAACCTCCCCAGGAGGTTCGCCCCAAGCCTGAGTCAGCCTCTTCGCCACCTCCCGCGGCAAATCGGAAAACCAGCCAGTGTATTTCGAAGCGTTCACGTGGCCTGCTGCAAGGCGGAGTTGTTTGTCAGTAAGGAACTCGCGGTCATTGCTACAGCGGTCGATGATGCGGTGGATTAGATCGTCACCGTCATGAGGAATGTTGGTAACGGCGTAACCCTGGTCTTTGAGGGCATGGAGCACGGCGACTACCGATGCCGGCGTATCCAGTCCCACAGCGTTTCCGATCCGTCCGTCTTTCGAAGGGGAATTACCGAGGATAATGGCAATCTTCTTCTCCGAATTCGGCTTCCTTCCGAGGTTGGCCTGCCTGATCGCCAGACGGGCCGCCGCATCTACCCGGTCAGGCCTCGGCAAATATCGTTGAAGCCGGCCGGAGAAGGTGGAGGAATCACTCAGAGAGGACTGTTCCTTGAATGAGATTGGCACAGAGATGAGTCGTCCATCGAACTCAGGCAAGGCTACGTTCATCGCGGTATCGATAGGCCCCAGGCCAACGGAACTGTTCAGCCAAGATTCCTGCGTATCGACACCCCTGATCGCCTGGCCTGTTGGCATGTCCGGGTCTTCCAGGTAGTCCGCGG
>JAPOVO010000274.1 GCA_026708165.1 Chloroflexota bacterium
CGATTGTCCATAGACAGGTGCTCTCGCCGGTGGACCTGGAACGGAGATTCGGCCTGACCGGCGGGAACATCTTCCACGGCGAAATCCTGCCGGGGCAGCTCTTCTCCGACCGGCCGGTGCCGGGCTGGTCGGACTACGAAACGCCTCTGGAGGGGCTGTACCTATGCGGATCGGGAGCGCATCCTGGCGGCGGAGTCACCGGCGCCCCCGGCTACAATGCGGCGGCGCGCTATCTGGCCGGGGCCTGATGGGATCGGAGTTTGGCCGGTGAATGACCAAGAACTCGAAAACGAGTTCCACCAGGCGATGTTCGACATTTACGGGCAAGCTGCGAAGCTGGGCTACCACGCTACGCGCTTTCTGCAGAGCGTCGAAGAGCGCGGAGGAGTCATGGCGGCAAGACACTGGCTCAGGAGCTCTACAGCTCAATCGGGTCTCGATAGGCTCTGGGACCTTGGGCGTCTCGACATTTCTATGGAGGCCACCGTCCTGAGTCCCCGATTCAGGAGTTTGTTTAGCAGTGGCGAGCTAAAGGAGGCTCGCAAACGTCTCAAGGATCGGCACTGGGACCCGCCGGAGTATCCCTAATGAACGCCAGGTTCGGTCACGCGGGGATAGTCGTTCGTGATCTCGACTCGCAGATCGAGTTTTACACGCGGATATTCGGCCTGGAGGTCGAAACCCGATTCAGCCGGGAAGGCTCCTTCATCGACAACGTTACGGGTCTGGAGCGGGCCAGTTTGGATATAGCGATTCTCGGCAACGAGGACCGGCCGAGCACGATCGAGCTGCTCAAGTACATTTCGCATCCGGACCACTCGCCTGCCCGCGCGGCGAATGGGGCGTACTGTAGCCACGTGATGTTCGTGGTGGACGACATCGAGGTCGCCTGGCAAGAGGTGATCGACGCTGGCGGCCAGCCGTTTTCCGAGCCGCAACTTGCTCCCGCCGGCGACAAGAGCGTCTTCTATTTTCGCGACCCCGAAGGCGCTATCCTCGAACTCGTCGCCTATCACGACGTATAGCTTTTCCGGGAACGGGAGCGAATCGTGACACCAGTGTTCGACGCCCACGTGCATTGTTTTCCGCCGCTGAGCGAGGACACCGGCGATATGCAGGCCCGCATGGCCGAGACGCAGCATCACATTCGCTTCGCGGGTGCTACCGACATCCGGCGCACCCGCGACAACGCGCCCATTGGGGAACCTGTCCTCGTGGGCGACGGCGATGGCATCTCGTGGCTGCCGGACGTCGACTTCAGGATCGGACGCTACGGCCGGGTTGAGTTCACCATCAATGGCGAGGACTACTACTACCAGCTATTCACGCCGTCTCTGTGGGACAACTCATGCCCCGCCGACTACATGATCACGCAGATGGACTACGCGGGCGTGGACAGGGCGTTGCTTCAGTCGGACCGCATGTACGGCAAGTTGGACGACTATCTGGCCGATTGCATTCGCCAGTATCCCGACCGGCTGGTCGCGCTCGCTCAGGTGGACGAGTGGCGCGGCGGCAGTCCCGATCAGCTCGAACGGGTTCGCCGTCAGATCGAGGACTACGGGTTCTCGGGTCTCTACTTCAGCACCAGCGGCTTCTTTCATTGCGACTTCGAGTTCGGCGTCAACGATCCGAGCCTGGAGCCTCTATGGGAGTTGATCGGGGAACTCGGAGTTCCGGTCCACTGGTCTTCGGCGAGCAAGCGGCGTCCGCAGATGGAGGTCTATTTCAGCGAGCTGGAAGACTTCGACCGCTGGGCCAAGGCGCATCCGGGCATATCGTCCGTGCTGACCCACGGGCTCGAAAACCTGCGGATCGACGTCAACGTTCCGAATCGCTATCACGTTCCCCCGCAGATACTGCGTCTGCTGAACAATCCCGGCTGGAGCATCGAGCTGATGCTGCACAAGATGAGCTTCGACGACGAGTTCCCTCCCTACACCCCCGGAATCAAGGATGTCGTGCGTACTTTGGTTTCCGAGGTCGGGGCCGAAAAGCTCATCTGGGGGTCGGATATGCCGTCCTGCGAGGAGGTCGTTACGTATAAGCAGTCCATGGTCTTGTTCAAGACCCGGTGCGATTTCCTTACCCAGAACGAGCGCGACGGGATTCTTGGCGGAAACCTGGAGCGGCTGTATCCGCTGTAGGCCGTCGCCTTAGCGGATAGAATCTCTGGTTTGATTCCACGGCTACCTCTGTTGGAGTGTAGGAGCAGGAGATGATCGACAAGACCAGACGCAACAGCGCGGTGATGACGGAAGGGCCGGATCGCGCGGCGGCGCGATCGTTTTTGAAGTCTGTCGGCTTCTCCAGCGAAGACCTTACGAAGCCGGTGGTCGGTGTTGCTCACATGTGGATCGAGACGATGCCCTGCAACTTCAATCAGCGCATGCTCGCCGCCAAAGTCAAGGAAGGCATCCGAGCCGCCGGCGGGATGCCCGTCGAAGTGAACACGATCGCGGTGTCCGACGCCGTCGCGATGGGAACCGAAGGCATGAAGGCCTCGCTGGTCAGCCGGGAGATCATCACCGACTCCATCGAGCTGGCGGCGCGGGGCCATTCGTTCGACGCTCTGGTCGTGATCGTCGGCTGCGACAAGACAATCCCCGCCGGGGCCATGGTGCTGGCGCGGATGAATATTCCGGGTCTGGTGCTCTATAGCGGCAGTATCGCGCCGGGCAAATACCGCGGTCGGGACGTGACGATCCAGGACGTGTTCGAGGCGGTCGGCGCGCACGCGGCGGGCAAGATGACCGATGCCGACCTGACTGAGCTCGAAGACGTGGCCTGCCCCGGGGCCGGCGCGTGCGGCGGGCAGTTCACCGCGAATACGATGTCAACCACACTCGAGTTTCTGGGCATCAGCCCCGCCGGATTCAATGGGATTCCCGCCACGCACCCACGCAAGGCTGAGGTGGCGGTTGAGTGCGGCGAACTCGTGATGCACCTTCTGAACAACGAAATCAGGCCGAGGCAGATAATGACTAAAGCCGCCTTCGAAAACGCGATCGCGTCGGTTGCGGCCACGGCTGGCTCGACAAACGGCGTCCTGCATCTGATGGCCATCGCTCACGAGGCGGGCGTGCCGCTAGTCATCGAGGACTTTGACCGGATCGCCGAGCAGACGCCTGTGCTGGCCGACTTGAAACCGGGCGGCAGTTACGTCGCGACCGACGTATTCGACGCCGGCGGCGTGGCGCTCGTGGCCAGGGAGCTGCTGAAGCGAGACCTGATCGACCCCGACGTTGCGAATGTCGATGGAAGCAATCAAGGGGAAATAGCTGAAAACGTCAGCGAGACTCCAGGCCAGCGCGTGATCCGCCCGATTGAAGAGCCGATAAAGGAAACCGGCGGCATCGCGATACTGCGCGGAAACCTCGCGCCTGGAGGGTGTGTCGTGAAGCTGGCCGGACATGAGCGGAACGAGTTTCGCGGACCCGCCCGCGTCTTCGACAGCGAGGAAGACTGCTTCGCCGCGGTCCAGTCCCTGTCCATCCGGGACGGCGACTTTATCGTCATACGCTACGAGGGGCCTGCCGGCGGTCCCGGAATGCGAGAGATGCTGGGCGTAACCGCGGCGCTGGTGGGGGCCGGAATGGGCGATTCGGTCGCTCTGATGACCGACGGCCGGTTTTCGGGAGCTACGCACGGACTCATGGTCGGCCACGTCGCGCCGGAGGCGTACCGCGGCGGTCCGATAGGTCTGGTGCGCGACGGCGACATGATCTCGATAGACGTAAAGCGCCGAACCCTCGACGTCGAGGTGTCCGAGTCGGAACTCGAGGAGCGGCGCAAGCAGTGGAAGGCGCCTGAGCCTCGTTACGAGTCGGGCGTGATGGCGAAGTACGCTGCCTTGGTGTCGTCGGCAAGCCTTGGCGCCGTTACCGCTCCATCGAAGCTCTGATAGCCGCCTGACCGCCGCCGTTTAGCCGGTGGTGTGAAAGACGTCTTCCATTTCGGCCCACCATTCGCCTTCCTTGCGGGTTGCCAGCGGCTCCTGCATCGGTTCCATGATGTCCCACCACTCGCGCATTCGCGGGGCCGCCGCCATGGCTTGCATGCATTGGTCGTATTCGTCGGGAGGCCCGACGTATTCGTAGTAGCCGAATAGCAGATCGTCCTTTAGAAAGATCGTGTAGTTGCGGATACCGGCTTCGCTGATGGCACTCAAGATTTCGGGCCAGACCGCGCGGTGGTATTCCTTGTACTCTTCCAGTCGTTCCGGCTTGACTCCCAATACGAAGCCGTGGCGCTGTGGTTCCATGGCGGACCTCTCATATTCCGAACCGGAGGGCGTAGCCCACATCGTCATGCAAAGCAGTGTATCTTCGGCGAGGTTTTGAGTATCCAGGTCTCTCATTGAAGCTCGTGAGGACGGTTGTTTGACGGCGGATCCGGGAAGAGTAAGTGAGCGCGTCGTCATCTGGGGTGCGGGTGAGTAGTTCCTTAGCCGAACACCTGCGTCTGGTGGGTCGCCTGACCGTACCGCTATACCTGCCGACGTTTTTGCTTTCCCTGGGACAGGGCATTCTGGTCCCAACGCTGCCCCTGTTTGCGCACTCGTTCGGCGTCTCGTTCACGCTGGTAACGCTCGCTATAGGCGTACAGGGATTCGGAACGCTGGCGGCAAGTGTTCCGGGCGGATTCCTGCTGGCGCGGGCGGGCGGCCGCCGCGTAATGATCGCCGGGACCGCCGTCGTGACGGCTTCGTCTTTGGCGCTGCCGTTCTCGGGACTGTTCCCGTTTGTGATCCTCTATCGCTTGATCGGCGGATTTGGAGTCGCCCTGTGGATGGTCTCCCGGTTCGCCTACATCGCGGAGGCTGTGCCGCTAGCGCAGCGTGGACGGGCGGCCGCCCTGTTCGGCGGCACCAACCGGGCGGGGATGTTCGTGGGACCGGTGATCGGTGGGGTGCTCGCCGAACAGGTTGGGATGGAAGTGGCCTTGCTGAGCAGTGCCGCGGCGGCCGGACTGGCTTTAGTGCTTGTGATGTTTCCTGGCCGAGAGGAGTCGTACTCTCGACGCTACGTGCAGCGCGGGTCCCTGATGGCTGGCCTTCTGGCTGCTGTGCGGCGGAAACCCTGGGAGATCACCAGCGCGTCGACCGCCCAATTCCTCATCCAATGTATAAGGGGCGGGCGAACGACGCTGCTTCCGCTGTACGGTTCGTTTGTCATTGGGCTCGATGTTGATACCGTCGGCGTGATCGTCGGAGTGTCATCGTTGATCGACATGGTCTTCTTCTTACCCGCCGGAGTGATAATGGACCGGTTCGGCCGCAAGTTCGCGTCCGTCCCGGCTTTCGTCATGCTGTCAGCGGGAATGCTGTTCGTTGCGTTTTCATCTGATGCAATCACCCTGTTCCTCGCCGCCACGCTGATGAGCGTGGGCAACGGTTTCGGATCGGGCAGCATGATGACGCTCGGCGCGGACCTTTCACCCCCGGAGGCGCGCGGCGAGTTCATGGGGTTCTGGAGGCTGGTCGGCGACTCCGGTAGCACGGGCGGCCCTCTGCTGGTGGGCGGCGTGGCCGATCTGTGGGGACTGACTACCGCCGCCGTCGCCGTTGCGGCAACCGGTGCGCTGGCGGTCTTGACGCTGGGTCTGTTCGTTCCGGAAACTCTTCGCTCTCACGTCGGCAGTCCGCGCGGATCGTCTCCCTAGTCCGATTCCCCCCGGTCGGGCAGATACCGCGCCATCAGCTCGGCGAGATGGAGGACCTCAAGGTCGCTCCCCCTGGCCTTAAGACCGCCTCTCATCTGCATGATGCAGCCGGGATTGTCGGTAACGATGATTTCGGCTTGGGTGTCTCCGGCACGGCTGAGCTTCCGGTCGAGGAGCCGCGACGACACGTCCGGGTGGTCGAACGAGAACGTCCCCCCGAACCCGCAGCACATATTTGAATCGGTCATCTCGGTCAGGTTCAATCCCATAACGTCCCGGATGATCCGGCGTTGCTCGTCTTTGACGCCGAGCACGTTGTTCGTCTGGCAGGCGTCGTGATACGTGATCTTGGGACCAATTCCGGCGGCGGGAACTGACCCTTCGGGAAGCTTGGCCGCTCGTTCCAGGAAGCCGGTAAAGTCGACGACGCGATCCGACTACCGCTGAGCGCGCTCCAGCCAGTCCGGCTCGTCACGCAACAGATGAGGGTAATCGTC
>JAPOVO010000251.1 GCA_026708165.1 Chloroflexota bacterium
TCGTCCAGGTCGATGCCCGTCCAGAAAACCGCCCTTTTACAAGAGCGACAACACCTGACGATTTCGCCCACCACGAGGCCGCGATCCAGCTGGCCGCCATCTGCAAAACGATCGTGACCAGCCATTGGGCCGCGCTCGAGGCGTGGAGCGCCACCAACGCCCCCGTTGCACAGGTCGTGCGTCCTCGACGCCCGCTGCGCCGAAAGCCGCCCCTCTTGGCTTGACGCCCTCCTCTCCCGCGAATACGGTCACTGGTGTAGCACCTCAATCTGACCTCAGCACAGCACGACCTGAAACGACAGCAGTGCCATGAGCCCCTTGACGGACCCGCCGTTGTTCGGTCCAGGCACCATGAACACGCCTTGGGGGCTGGGCTCCAGGCTCAAGGTCGTCGAGCTCGCTTCCGACTTCTTCGACCACCGAAACCACAGGGCATGCTGCGCGGCCGTTGGCAGGGTACCCCGAACCGGAGCGACCCTGGTACCGTTTACTCTGAACGAGTTTCTCAAGTACCTCGACGTGAAGCGCGCCTTCCAGAGAACACCGAACGCGTTCCGTGTACTTCAGATCGTACAGCGCATGGTGTCCAGCGGACTCCTCATCTGTACAGCTCGCGGCGACTCTGCCATCCCGGCACTTGAGGACCGGTACGTGTACCTGGTGACGCCCCAAGACGCCCAGCGTGCTCCCTTCCGCTGGGTACCTGTTCTCGGCCCCGAGTACATGTATCGGCTCTGCACACCGGCTTTGGTCCACATCACCGGCACGACCGCGCAGTGCTGTGCCGTCGCCGGAACCGGCCTTGTCGTTGATCCGCGCCACGTCCTCACCTGCCGTCACGTCGTGTCGGACATGAACGTCCATCCGAAGCAGGTGTTTCAGCGGCGGGAGTACGTGGTCACCGATGGATCGATCCACCGACATCCTGAGCTTGACGTCGCGGTGATACGGGTGGACCGACCATCCTTGACTCCTGTGACGGGAGCTTTCTGGAGGCCTCCGGTTGTGGCACAGACCGTGTACACGCTCGGCTACCCGAAGTTGCCCGGCCTCCGGGACGCCTCCGTTACGATGCAACCCGGTACGGTGACGAACGAGTCCGTCACTTCCTTCAACGGGGAAAGCA
Organism: Chloroflexota bacterium; assembly: GCA_026708165.1. Taxonomy (GTDB): domain Bacteria; phylum Chloroflexota; class UBA11872; order UBA11872; family VXNJ01; genus JAPOVO01. The sequence continues at coordinate 1,127 of JAPOVO010000251.1, forward strand.
TGTTCCTGTATTCCGCCATTTCCAGACCGGGCAACAGTGGCGGACCCGTCATGTCCGATGACGGCTACGTGGTCGGCCTGTCGATCGTGGATGCCACTGGCCAGTACCGGACCAACGACGCATTCTCACCGCATTACGCAGGCATCCCCGCTCACGTCGTCGCCGAGGGCGTGAAGGACCTTGGATTGAACATCGAGTTGCCGTTCGAGCACTACCAATGACGTGTTTGGCACGGCTCACCGCCCCCTTGTGGAGACAGACCACGCCGACCGACGCGGCGTTGGTCGTTCAATACTCTCCGTCAAGTCGCCTTTCGACTCAAGCACTCCGATCGGATCGCTTGCGCCTGGATCCGATGTCCCTGGGTCGTCCCTATCCGGCTCCGCCTGCCGACTTCGGCAGCGCCTTCGCGGACGTGCTGACGCTACCCCTCCCTCCGCGGGCCCGATGCCTGCGTTCCGCCACAACGAAACTGCTTGGCGTGTGCTGTAGTGGCGAGTCCAACGAGAATCCTAAGCCAATATCTATCTCACACTATTCTATAGGAGCGCAATAAATGGGCAAGCGGGAGGTGAGGGAAACAGTGCGCTGCCAGTGCCCGCACTGTCGCCGCGATACCAATCTCGAATTCACTACGTTGGGGTATCGCACAGACGGTGGAGCCACCAACATAACCTATTTGTTAGAAGACAGAGGCAGCAATTGGAATTTCCACTTTGCTATTTGTCCCATGTGCGGTAGGCTCATCATGCGCTCTCTAAACTTTCAAGACCACGGAGAGTTGGGATACCACAACTACTATTACATCTACCCCCCTACAGGCGGCGGGCGTCTAGCGTCATGGTTTGTGCCTCGTGAATACAGCCAGGACTACACAGAAGCGGTAGCTGTTCTCCCGGTCAGCCCGAAGGCGAGTGCAGCGTTGAGTCGACGATGTCTGCAAAACATCCTCAGGCAAGTAGCCAAGGTGAAACATGGCAACCTTTACACTGAGATACAGGAAGCCATCGACAGCGGCGCTATACCTCCTCATATATCGGAAGTTCTGGATACCTTTCGCCAACTAGGCAATACCGCGGCCCACCCGATAAGGAATGCAAACACAGGAGAGATCGTGCCGGTTGACCCCGAAGAAGCATCATGGTGTCTGGACGTATTGGATATACTGTTCGACCTCTACTTTGTGGCTCCTGCCAAGGCTGCTGAAATGAAGCGGGCCTTGCGAGAGAAAATGAAGGGCAGTCCCGCCTAGCCACCCCGGAAGACCCAACTCACAGACCATCCGTTAGCGTTGGCGTGTCGGCCAACCATCCGGAACAAGTTTCTGACCCTCGCGCCAGCGTTCCACGATACAGTTCTGAAACCATGGCTCATTGAAGTTAGCATGATCTGTGACAATAATCTGAAATTCTCCATCAGACGCATCCAATTCGCTGATCGCCAGTTTATAGATACGCGCAACGGCCTCCCGGTCCTCACCGCCTTGAGCGAAACTATCACCCTGCCAATCTGAATCCTCAGGAAAGTACGCCTGCGATGGTTGGTCGATGAAAAGGAACCGTGGCACTGGGCGGGCTTGGCCCGCGAACCACTTGTGGAGTGCCAAGTGAGCGATGATGTGGCAGCCGACCCAATTTGCACCACTCCCCATGCGGTCCATTGGTATCGGCGCGGAGGTAGAGTCCGCCACGACGGTCAACCTCTTGGGGTCCAGACGAAACGGGTGTCCTGAGTGTTCGAGGCGAAATTCCTGCGCCCAGCGCGACATGTCACGGGACAGAATCGACATGATCGAGTCGACACGACTTTCGACAAGCTCCGGCGAGAGTTCCTTCTCCAGAACCAGAATCTCATCCTTCAGGACATCCATTTCGCGTCGCAGGCTGCTTGAGTCTTCGAGCTCCGGGAGGCTCTCGAGGTACAGGCCAACCCGTCCCAGCACGTGCGATCGCCGCGCCCTACGGTCTTCAATGGCCTGCAAGCGCGCATTCGACGCTTGAATGGCGTCCAGAGCCTCTCGGTTCTCCCGCAGCTGATTCTGCAGATCACCCACTCGTGACGAAAGAGAATCAATCACTCCCTGCATCATTGGCGACCGTTCTTCAATCCCGCGCATTTGGCTGTCGAGGTCCGCCATGGAGCGCTGAATCTCGTGGATCGTGGGCGGCAAGTCAGCTTCTCTGAGGGGCGAACGGCACAGGGGACAAAAGTGGTCGTCAGAACCGCCCTTGTTGTCCAATAGGTCTATGCTCCGCAGGCGCAAGAGCTGAGCCCCGCCTTCCTCGGAGAAACCGTCGCGATCCTCGGCCAGTGCTTCGGCAGCCCGCAACTGATCGCGCAGCCGAATCACGTCGTCAGAGAGGCGTCGACGCTCACCTTGTAGCCGCTCAAATTCGTCACCCTCTACGACGATCTCCTCTTCCTCGTCGGGTAGCGCGTCCCTAGACACGGCCCTGAGGGCCTCCACGGCTGCGTCCCAAGATTCCACAGCTTCAAGCGAACGGCCCAGACCGACATCCGTAGCCTCAGATAGCAGCGCTTGAGCCTTCGAAAGGCCGCGACCACGAATCGCTTCGAACTCAGCAAGCTTCCGTTCTAGCGCCCGCAAAGCACGCCGCTTTTCACGGAGTTCCCGAAGTTTGTGTGCATGGTCCTCGTCCACGGCGCCAAGAAAGTAGGGCAGCGTGTCCCTGATGGCTGAGGGAACGAATTCCTCGCTCTGTTTGTGAAACAGATAGTGGTTGTTGATGACCTCGGTCTGCTGCTGAAAGCAGTAAAATAGCGCGTGTCGAATCCCCGCGATGAGAGCGCGTCTCGTCTGTCCAGCGGGTGGCTCATGGATGTTCATCGAGATACCCGCATGCGTACCGAGGAGGCTCTCAAGCGCCTCCAGGTTCGTGGTTTGCCCAAGGTCGTTCAGGGCCGGAAGCGCCAAGTTGACCCCGATATCGTAGTAGACGGCCGTCGCCCCCTGCGCGCCCGGCTTCGGTAGGCGGCGGGCGACCAGTGCCTGACCATCCTCGACGTCCAAGCGCAACGCCACCCATGCCACGGACTCACGAATCACACCCTCCGGGATGGCGCACTCAGTGGCACCAAGGCAGTAGTCCATAATGGAAATAAGGGCAGTTTTTCCCGTCTTGGACGATCCAGTAATAATGTTCAACCGTCCGGGGCGCAACCGTACCGACCGCGTCTCACCATTGTGGCCATAGAGGACGATCTCCAGCACTTGAAAACTCATGGACGGATACCCCAGAGCGCCATCGCCGTGGCGGGACTCCCGGTTGAGGCTAACCACTTTCCAACGAAGCGCGCTTTGAGCCCGCACTCCCGGGCCTCACCAGTCATCTTGTCCAGCATGCGTTTGACTCGAGTTGGTTGCGGCGCCGCCCGCAGGGCACCTGCCTCGCCGGTCCTGAGCAGCCCATGCCGAAGTCCGAAGTGAAGCGCCTCCCGCGTATGGGGCCGGAGCGACGTGACGCGCTCGAAGAACGAGACGCGCGCCTCAGCGTGCTCTTGGAGCCAAGCCGGCATTGAGGTGCGTGTGGAGGTCGGCAGCTTTTCACGCGTTGGTCGATGAAGAACGACGGGGAGCACCAAGAACGACATAGGAAACGGCATTCCTGTCGTGGCGACGCTCACGTACCCGTCCAGCGACGCAGTCAGGTTGATTGCGGAGAATGCGGGGTTGAGGAGGTAAGCTTCCTCTCTAACGCGGTCCGCCCACGGCCTCATGCCGTCCCTGCCCCTGCTTCGAGGAGACGCAGTAGACGTTCCTTGAACTCAATGTGCCAGCCCACTCTGATCTGATCCGAGAGCATCTGGTAGGTGCCTCGTGCGATGGCTAGCTCCGCCACGCCAGAGCGGATGCGCAGGTGATGATTATCCTCAATCCACGCGTATAGGGCTCGCGCCGCTTCTCGCTTCTCCGCATCTACAGCGGCGTCTCCGAGGTCTTCCCGCATTCTCTCAAAGTGACGTTCCCACTCTTCCTGAAGCCGGTCCTCGTATCGCTCCAATTCTCCGACCACAAGCAGTTCGTCGCGAATCCACCTGGATCGCTGAGTGTAGGCACGAAAGTAGTCCTTTATGGCGAAGAGGATTCGTGCCTCAGTCAGCTCCAGGAGGTATAGCTGATGCACAAATGGCCTTTGGCGATATCCAGTCGCGTCGACGCTCGCGCGCATTATTTCGTCGTCGATGGGTAGATTGTCTCGCCTGAATTGTTCCCGAAGATCTGCCAACTCCGCAGTGAGCTCCTCGCTTAGGACCGGCATCGTGTTAGTTGCCAAATGCCGTACGATGCGTCTGTACCACCATCCTTCGAGACGAGTTTGGAATGCTCCCAGAAAGCGAGTGTCTACAGCATGATAAATGGCCTTCCTTATCTCGGAATCAAGATTCACGATGGTGGGGGACCGGTCCATAACGGAGACGCGCTCCAGGAGAGAACAGCGTTGTGACTCTGTCAGATTTCTGAACGCCTCATGTGCGGTGGCGAGCGATACGTTCTTCGATGATCTCGCGACGGAGTTGAGACGGGTGAGCGCCTTTGTCACGTCGCGCGAGTCCCCTGGGCGCAGGTAGGAGCTGGCTGTTCCTTCAGGTGCCGTTCCGGTGGTCAGCAGTATCAAGCGAGATCCGTCGGGCATCTGGCCATTCGTCAGAGCTTCGCACCACACACGAAGGGATTTCCATAGGTCCACAGAACCGTCCGTCAGATTCCCCTGGCGCTCAAAGTGGTGTTTCGTCTGGAGGAGGTCGGCAGCCTCGCCGTCAGTCCGGAAGACGACGTCATCAAGCGTTTCCACAGAAACGGAGAATTGCGAGCCGTCGGCGAGCCGTCTTAGAGAGTCAAACAGGGCGTAGCGAACCTGATACAGGTAACCTGCAGCGGGTGCAGCTGCAGAGAACTTGGCGCGCTGTTCATCGGCCATACCGACTCGGCCCCCTTCGGCTTGTGCGTATAGTCCTATCAGCCCGTGGAAAAAGTCGGGCCTGGGCTCGACGGATCGAGGCACCTTCTCTAC
>JAPOVO010000133.1 GCA_026708165.1 Chloroflexota bacterium
GGGGCCCGGGTAGAGGTGGCCAGGGCCGCCGGGAGAATCGACGAACGTGGGCATTGAACTCCTCGGGTCGCTCCAGATGAGGCATGTGCCCGCAACGGTCCATCACAACCAGGTCGGCTCCAGGTATTCGTTCCGCGGCGACTTTCGCCAGCTTAACCGGAAAAACGCCGTCGTGCCGTCCCCAGACTACTAGCACGGGAATCGAGAGATCCCGGAGCTCGTCGGCCAGCACGGTGGGTGGGCGCATCCCTCGAATGCAGCTTACCCCCCAGCGAAGCGACTTGAAGAAGAAGCGCCTGTGCTCCCGATCCCGAGCCAACTCCTCGGTTTCCGCTGTCAGATCGTCCGAGAGCCAGTCGTCGGCATAACTGAGCCGCAGCAGCTGGCGGCGAATGCCTTCGGCATCCGACGGCACGACCAGCTCGCCCACGATCGGTATGCTGGCGACGCGGAACGCGTACCCCACGCTCCTGCCGAGTCCCACGGGATCCACGAGAACGAGCGCGCGAACCTCCTCGCGATGGTCGAGCGCGGTGGCTAGCGCTATTGCGCCTCCCATCGAACTCGCCACAAGACTCGCCGGCGACGCCCCTACGGCGTCGATGAATCCGGTAAGCCATCCAACGAATACCGCTCGCGAAACTTCGCGCGGTACGTCGCTTCGTCCGCTGCCGCACAGATCCGGGACAATGACGCGATAGGAGTCCGAAAGCGCAGGTATAGACGCCCGCCAGAAACCGGCGTGCGCACCGATGCCGTGAAGCAATATAACCGGCGGACCTTCGCCGATCTCCCAGTACCGCGTCCGAAGTCCGTCAGCCGTCACCCACCGATCCTGATACCGGTCCATTGAGCCTAGACCGAAGAGACTGACGCCGACCGGCCCGTGCGTGCCGACTCTTCAACAGCTTCTACGAACTGCATATATTTCAACCCTTCCTCCCAGGACGGGTTGCCGCTGCGGCCCTCTCTGATCGCCTGGATGAACTCCTCTTCGACCCGCCAGCCACCCTCATCGGCAGGCGCGATCTGGACCTCTTCCTCGACCCAGTCAGGAGCCGACGCCGCCAGCAGGACGTCTTCATCTGCAAGGTATCGAAGCGATCCGCTCAGCCCGTATCCCTCGATGACGTTTCCGGACGGAGCGCCGACGACGCCGCTGAATGCATAGGACAGAGTCGCGCCGCTTTCCATTCGACCGGCGATGAAGACCGAGTCAGGCCGGCTCACGGCCCCGGAACCCGAACCGTCGGTGAGTGGCCGCTCGGGCGTGAAAATCGCGTCAACTGCGGATACTTCGGCTGCGTACCCGAACCACCTGCCGACGATCTCGGCGAAGATGCCCAAGGTAAGGGTGTGGAAGCCGGAATACTCGGAGATCTGACGCCAGTGGAGCGGGGTCGCCGCTTCCATGTAGCTGGGCTGAAAGTGCCGGACGACTACATGCACGGGATCGCCGAGAAAGCCATCGGCGACCATACGCATTACGGTCGGCTCGACCCTCATGCCATGGGGCGGCGGGCAGACCATCGTGGTAAGGCCGGTTTCAGCAGCCGCCGCGACCATCCTTCGGGCATCGGCGGCGTCCATGGCCAAGCGCGCCTGGCTGAACACGTGCTTGCCAGCTTCAAGTGCAGCGATCCCATACTCGCTGTGCTTGTAGGGCCATGTACCGATAACGACGGCGTCGACGTTCGGGTGGTCTATTACCCCCCGCCAGTTGTCGCAGACGTCCGCGATGCCAAAGTCGGCGGCGACGCGCGACGCCGACTCCCGGCTCCTGTTCGCCACTGCGGCAAACTCGACTCCGGGGATCTTCTCGAAACCGGGCAGGTGGCGCGTCCGGACAATGTCACCCGCGCCTATGAATCCCAGGCCAATTCGTTCATCCGCCATGCTCTAGTCCCCCAAAAGCGCTACGAGACCGGATATTTGGAGACTATACGGGGTTTGGGTGCCTAACGCCCCTTGTCCATCGTCTTCAATGCTTCGTAGGCGGGTCTTGGGCTACCGTCGCTTTTTATGATGCCGAAGGGATATTTCTCGTCTTCGGGCCCCACGACCATCTGGAAATTCAGATTCCAGACGAACATATGCGTCACGTAGGGAAAGTCGGCTCTGATCACATCGAACGCCCTGACCAGGAAATCCGCCTGGTCTTGCTCGGAGTTGTCCTTGCCGAAGCCGTAGTTCGGATCTTGGTTTTCAGTGCTCCAGCCAAACTCGGTGAACCAGATGGGCTTGTGGCCGTCGCCAAACTCCTCCATGACCTGGCGGTGCTCGATGAACCGCAGAAAGTAGAAGCTGTGATGGCCGTTCCAGCCGTTCCCTCGGTCGGACCCCATCGGCTGGTCGGGCGCGTTGTTGAACCCCCCGGGATGCATTCCCCAGGCGTCGAAATAATCCCTTACCACGCCGCCGTTGTACTCGTACATCTGTCTCAGGAATCGCAGATCGTCGATGGCCTGGATCTTCTGATCTGGAACATCCACATCTCCGGCGGGCGTGAGCGCGCCGCCTATGATGACCGCGTCGGGATCGCCCGCCTTGATTCCACGGTATCCCGCGCCCAGCAACTCGACGAACTCACCGGCGTTCAGGCGGCCGTATCCCCATTCGCGGGAGAGGTTCGCCTCGTTCCAGACTTCATACGCGTGAACATGTCCCCGATATCTGCTGGACAGCGCCTGCATGAAGTCGGTCAGATCCGCCAGATTCTCCGGAGGCCCGTGGTCACGGCCGTTAAGCGCCCAGGTAGGCGCTCTAACGACGCTAATCAGGAACTTCAGGCCGGCGTCACTAACGGCGGTCACGACCTTGTCCAGTTCACGCCAGTCATAACCCCCTTTTCGCTCGGGCTCGGTGTAGAACCAGACGACCTGCTGCTTGAGCCAATCGAAGCCGGCCTCCTTGGTCAGGCGCGTGAGAAGCGACCGGTCCTGGTTATAGAGGTGGGCCTGGAAGCCGTAGGCTTGTAGCGGTCTCAGGCCACCGGCAACCGGCTCTTCGGCCTCTTTCGTAACTGCGGCCTCAGGAGTAGGCGTCGGTTCCGCATCCGCCTCAGCCTCGGCTGTCGGTGAGGCCTCAGCGGTGGGCGCGGCTTCCGTCGTGGGACTCGGCGGAGGTGGCGCCGTGGTTGCCGCCTTGGCAGCGGGCGAAGTTGGAGCCGGTGGAGGCTCCGCGGTAGGCACGGCCACGGTTGGCACAGCCACTTGCCGTTGCTTAGGCGCGGACGGGGCTTGCGGGGACGGCGGTTCATCACCGTTGCATCCGGCGATTGCCAAAACAGCGGCATATCCCGCCATCCCACTCAAAAGGCGTCGTCGAGTCAGTAAGTTACGCGGTGGCGATTTAATCGAGTCCTTTCTTGCCGGAACAACCGTCGCAAACTCGCGGACGCGGCCGCTATTTCGAACTCACGATCCGGGAACGTCTCAATAGCAAATTTACGGTTAAAGCGGTTCTAAAGCCAGAGGGCCTTCCAAAGGATCGAACTCTGGGGATAATGACCACCGCGAAGGGGTGGAAGTGCTACCATCATAGATGGTGGAGTAAATCGGAAACTCGGCCACACTATTAGCGGCCACGCGAGCAACACGGCGATGAGAGTCGAGCCGCGAGCAGCCTAGGAGGAAACAGGATGGCGCAATCGCGAATGGGGTCTACCGCACTCGGCATCACGGTGCTGGGAATAGCCGTTGTGCTTCTCCTGGCACTCTTCAGTATCCGGATCGTCGGCGTCGGTGAGGTAGGCGTTATCCACACTTTCGGTGTGGTGGATACCAATCCGAGACAACCGGGGCTCACTTTCAAGGCTCCGTGGGCGGCTTTGGAGACAATGAGCGTACGGACCCAGCAGTTCACCATGGGATCGGTCGCCGAGGAGCAATCGCTGGTGGCCGGGGACACCGTCCGGACGCTCACTTCGGAAGGACTGACCGTCGGACTCGACCTCACGGTGTGGTTCGCGTTGCAGCCCGATAGAGCCCCGATCGTTTTCAGCACCATCGGTCCCGATTACCGGGGGATCATCATACGTCCGGCTATCCGAAACGCTATCCGGGACGTTGTCGCTCAGTACACGGCCGAGGCTCTCTATACCGAGGGGCGTGAAAACGTCGGTGTTCAGATCCAGGATCAGTTGATCTCAGACCTCAATCCTCGAGGCGTCACAATCGAGCGCGTGCTTTTGAGAGACGTGGCGCTTCCCCCGCTCATTCAGCAGGCAATCGAAACGAAGATTGCCGCGGAGCAGGCTATTCAGGAACGCCGATTCCGGGTTGAAGAGGCTACGGAGGAGGCGAATCGCAGAGTCGAGGAGGCCACGGGAATAAGGGACGCGCAGGAGTTGATCAACTCGACTCTGACTCCGGAGTACCTGCAGTTCCTGTACATCGAGAGTCTGCGGGAGCAAAAAGCCGGCAACGTGATCTACGTGCCTGTGAATCCGGGTACTGGATTGCCGGGATGCGTAAACGCGGGGCAAAAAGGGGGAGCGGCGAGCCCCTAGCCGTAGGGAATAGCGAGAGGCAGGCGGGAAACCTCCGGCCTGTTCGAACGGCGGGTTATGCGTACACTGGGCGCATAGCCCGCGGTCGCTTGGTCAGCCGGCGCAGACGGGTGCTACAGCACTGGCCCGACGGGGTCATACCGGGCGATTAGCTCAGCCGGGAGAGCGCTACGTTTACACCGTAGAGGTCGCAGGTTCGAGCCCTGCATCGCCCACCATCACCGGCCCGTTAGGACCGGACCGCTCTTGTTGCTTGCTGATTTGGCCCGGCAATTCAAAGGAATCCTGACGAGCCTACTTGAATGGCGCGGGGGCACCCGACCTATCAAGTCACGATGATGGACTAGGCTTGGATTGACTCCTAGCAACATTAGACCGGCGGCTGAAACAAACACGGGATAGGGCGCGTGGCGAGCAGTCCGGCAATACCCGAAAACAGAAACGCGATAACCGCTGAATGGCTATGGCAGGCGTTGACAGCGGGCGGCGCGTCCGGTCTTCCGACGATAGAGAATGTCGTTGTCGAAGACATCGGCGCCGGAGTCGGCATCTTGGCGGAGATCCTGCGCTGCCACCTGACCTATCGCGACGAAGCCCGCGCCGCCCCTGAGACCGTCATAGTGAAGCTGCCCAGCACGCACCGCAAGACTCTGCGCATGGGCAAATGGCAGCGGCTCTACAAGCGGGAATATGCCTATTACCGCCACCTGTCGCGGCAAAGCCCGCTCCGATCACCGAGGCTGCTCTACGGTGATTTTGAAGCGAGCAGTCACCGCTTCGTCCTAGTGCTCGAAGACCTTCGCGGCATGGACGTGTTCGACGAGATAGAAGGCGCCGGCGCGGAGAACGCAAAACGCGCCATCCGCGCGGTTGCCAAATTGCACGGACACTATTGGAACAAGGTAGACCGGCCGCCGCTATCCGGTCTGCACGACATTTTTGCCGCGAAGTACCGTCCATTACTGCAGGTCGTGTATCTGGCAAGCCTCGTTCCGACGTTAAATCGGTTCGGCGACGCTTTCTCGGTCGACATGCGCCGTCTGGCCGAAGCTTACGGGCCGCGGGTCGCCGACCACATCGGCGAGGCCGCGGCCGGAACCAAGACCTTCGTACACGGCGACTTTCGGCTGGATAACATGTTCTTCGGCCCCGGCCCTGGCGAAGACCTGACCCTGGTCGACTGGCAGATCAGCGGGCTTGCCTGCGGCTTGTGGGACGTAGCCTTCCTTCTTGGCAGCAGCGTTTCGATCGAAGTCCGCCGCCAGATCGAGCGTGAATCGCTGGAGGAGTACCACGACATCCTTTGCAGTATGGGAGTCAGCGACTTCACCTTCGAAGAATGCTGGCGCCTATATCGAGAATATGTGCTGGGCCGACTTGTGGTCGCGGTCTTCCTGTGCGGCGGCGTGGACTTGCCATTTGACCGGAGCCGCCGGCTGGCGGAAGTCAGCCTGCGCAGAACGCTGGCGGCCATCGAAGACCTGGACGCTGCCGAATTCCTGCCCGACCGCCGCCGGTTTTTCAGTCTCGCGAACGCCTTTTCGACCTTCTCGCACGGCGCCTACAAAGCCTACAAGGCGGTGCGCTAGGCTCTCACCTGACGCCGGGCGTCGGATCAGCAAGGAGGTTCGATCAGGTAGCTG
>JAPOVO010000113.1 GCA_026708165.1 Chloroflexota bacterium
AGACTTCGAGAGCGACCTTCAATCGCTGCTCATGCGCCCTGTGGATCGGATTGCGCGTTTGAAAGCCCACTACGGTCTTCCATCCGCGTCGCCGGAATTCCGCCCGGCTCTCCGCAGGAGTCAAGTCAAAGCCTCCGAAATCGGCGAGAGGCGGAATCACTTCGACTTCGCCGCCCACGTATACGTCGTCCTGCTTGAAAAGCGCGGCAACGCCTGGATGCCGCCTGTCGTCGGTGCGGTATACGTTTCTGGCTTCCGTCTCCTTGTCGTATTCGAACAGGTCTACCACGTTCAATATACCGACCAGACGGTCCTCTTCGTCCCGTAAGGCGGCCCGCTGGGAGCGCGCCAGATCGACCATTGATTTGCCCGGAATCGAAAGGGTGACGGGCATTGGCCATACCAGTCCGCTTGACAGACGCATATTCTCAATAACGCCGTAATAGTCGGCTCTGTTCATGAAGCCCCGCAGCGGGGAGAGCGCTCCCACGCCCATCAGGTAAAGGTCCGAGAGCTGTCTCTGGGAGAGGCGAATCGACGGGAGCGATCCCGCCTGCGCCCGCAGCTCATCGGCGGCTTCGGGGGCGACGCTTCGCTCTATCAACCTACCGCCGTGGGCAGGCGCCTGTAACGGCGGCGCGTCGCGGTCGGATAAGAGGCCGAGCTTTGTGAGCGCGTCAACCAGCTTGCGGGTGCTTTCTGCCGGAGATTCCAGGCTAGTCTCGATTACGATTTCAGGCCTCGAAGGCTCCTCGTACGGATCGGAGATACCCGTGAAATTCCCGATTTCACCTGCAACCGCTTTCTTGTAAAGGCCCTTGGGATCACGGCGCTTGAGCACGTCGAGCGGACACTTAACGTAGACTTCGACAAACGATCCGATCTGCCGCCGGACCTCTTCCCGCACTTCGCGGTAAGGGGAGATCGCGGCGACGATTACAGCCGCTCCGTGGCGAGTCGCCATGGCGGCCACCCAGCCTATGCGTCTGACGTTGGCGTCACGGTCTTCCCTGGAAAACCCCAGCCCGGCGCTGAGGTTCTTGCGGACTTCGTCGCCGTCCAGCATTTCAACCGCGTGATTCCGAGCCTGCAATTCCTCTGCGAGGAACGCGGCGATCGTCGATTTCCCGGCCCCGGACAGTCCGGTTAGCCATACAGTGAATCCGTTCTTCATCAAGTAAATTCGTCTCCTGTGAATTGCGTGGTGGGGTTGGCAGGTTCCGGTGTCGAAGTTAGCCGTTCATATGAAGTCCGCACTCGGTCTTGGCAAACCCCGGCCACCTGCCGGATCTCGGGTCTACCGAGTCGGGCTCGATCTTCCGAGTGCAAACGGTGCAGCCGAGGCTCGGATAGCCCTTGTCGTGAAGCGGGTTATACGGGACTTGGTGCGTTCGAATGTATTCCCACACTTGGCTGCTCGACCAAAGCGCAAGTGGATTTACTTTGACGATTCCAAAACCCGGCTTCCACGAGACAATGCTGGTCTTGGATCTGGCGCGCGACTGGTCGCGTCTGACGCCGGTTATCCAGCATCTCTTGCCTTCGAGAGCCGCGAAATTCGGCTCGACCTTGCGCAAGCTGCAGCAAAGGTCGGGATTCCGCTCCCAGAGCTTGTCTCCGTATTGCTCTGCTTGCTCGTCGACAGTCTGATCGGGCCGGAACGCAGATACCCGAATCCCGTATCGACGTTCAACCTCGGAAACCAGTTCGTAGGTCTGCTCGAAGAGCAGTCCCGTGTCTAGGTAGTAGACCTCGAGCTTGTCGGCAACATCCAGACGGACCGCCATGTCCACGAGGACCATGCCGGAAGCTCCGCCAAATGAGCACGATAAGGCGATATTTGGAGCGTACTGTTCGACGGCCCACTGCATGATCTCCTCGGCGCGGGCTCCTTGGAGGACGGCAGAGGCCCGGTCGAGGTCGGCGCTGCCGGCGTTGTTGACTGGAGGCAAGACCACACGCGTCGCATCTGCCGGACGAACCGTGGGACGTGTAACGATCGTTAGAACTCCAGGACGTTATCGCTGACGTTGGAACCGGTTTCTCGCCGCGCGAGTCTCCGCGCGGCGAGGGGAATTGTAACTTAATCAATGGATTTAGTGAATAAATATTGACAGCCTGTTCGTAATTGCGACTGTTCGTAGAGTGTATGGTATTCTTCTGCCTCATGTTGTCGCAGGTCCGCCGTGTCAAGTCAATGGGCCGGCTTCGAATTCTGGAGATCGAATCGAAGTCGGCTCTGAGCCGCGTCAAGGGGATGTCGTTCAGGTGGGGACTGAATCCGTATCGCGGCTGCCAGCACGGCTGCTGGTATTGCTACGCCCGCGAGACCCACACCTACCTGGAGCTCGGGGCCGGTGAGGACTTCGAGCGAACGATCATCGTCAAGCTGAATGTCGCGGACCGTTTGCGAGTAGATCTCTCGTCCACCAGGCGTGAAAAGTCGGAGATCGCGGTCGGCACGGCTACGGACCCATATCAGCCGGTCGAGGGGACATACAAGCTGACGCGTAGATGCCTAGAGGTGCTTGCTGATCGACAGTGGCCCTTCGGGCTGATTACCAAGAATTCGATGATCGTCCGTGATATCGACTTGCTGCAAGATTGCTCCCGCCGGTGCGCGAAGGCCACGGTCGTAATCAGCCTGCCCATTCTTGACGATGCGGTCTCCGCTGCCGTCGAACCGCGGACAGCCCCGCCGCGTCGGCGGCTTGCAACTCTCCGCGGGCTTCGTGACGCGGGTATCTCCGCCGGGATAAACCTCGCGCCGATAATGCCCGGGTTAACCGACTCGGAGTCGCAGATTCGCGAGGTATTTCGAGCCGCGGTGGACAATGGCGCCGAATTTGTGGGAGCCGCGGTTCTGCGTCTCAAACCCACTGTAGGCAAGCATTTCTTGGAGCGGCTCGGCCGTCGCCGTCCCAACCTCGCCAGACGCTACCGGAGGTTCTATACCGGGCCGAACGCGCCCGGAGCGTATCAACGCCGGATTATGCGGATAGTCGAGGAAGCCCGCCTCGATGCCGGGCTCGACATTCGCCCAATGCCCTCAAACGCCGGTGATTCCGGTTTCGCTCAGCTGCGCCTGCCCTTGAGCGCCGGTCGGTCGGCCAGACGGTAAACGAATCGAAGGCCGGACCATATATTTGAGATGGCGCAAACCTTCGTGTCCACCAGGCCTTCACCCAGCCCCACCTCCCTGACCACGTTTTCGGTGAGGTCCGTCTCCACCCGGGAACTGCGCTTCGGCCAGGCTATCCAGAGCGATCCGGCCGGCTGGAGCCGCCCCGCCAGTGTGCCGAAGTGGTCTTCCAGTAGCATCCTCTGTTTCGTGAAGAAAACTATGATGTCGAGCGAGTCGCTATTTGTGGAGCACATCTCCACCCCGTCCGGAAGTTCGCCCAGGATTTCATCTATGTCGTCGGGCGGATAGGCAAGCGCTAGACGGCACGACGGCTTAATCCCCAGTTTCTTGGGAAGTGGCGTTCCTGAATAGCCTGCCACGATGACCGCCGCGATCAGCTCGTCAGGATCTCGCCGCCGTCGACTCCGATCACGTTTCCAGTTATCCAGTAGGTGCGGTCGTCGCACAGCGCGACCATTGCGTTGGCCACGTCTTCCGGTGTGGTCAGCCTGCCGCTCGGATTTGCGCTGCTCGCTCGGGCGAGCAGTTCGTCGCTGCCGCCGATTACGCGGGCCGCCGGCGTATCGGTGACACCGGCGCGGATGGCGTTTACGGTTATCCCCTTCGGAGCCAGTTCGTACGCAAGGCGCCGGACGTGCGCGTCAAGCGTCGCTTTCACCGCCGACACGGCCCCATAGTGAGCCCAGATTTTGGTCGAACCCTCGCTGGTCATCGCGAAGACTCGCCCGCCTTCCGCCAGGGTGCCACGCTCGACAAGGCCTCTAGTCCAGTACACAAGACTGTGGGCCATCACGTCGAACGTCATCTCCATCCCCGCCCGCGAAATGGTCCGGGAATCCCCATCGGCCGTATATGGCAGCAAGTTTCCGAATGCCAGCGAATGCAACACGGCCCGGATACGCCCCTGCGACTCGTCTCCCAGCTCCTCCATGATCGCGTCGAGCACCGACTCGCGAGCGTCGTCTTGGGCCGCATTGGAATTGAAGAACCGGGCCGTGCGCCCGTGCGACTCGATGTCGCTCACTACCTTGTCGACTAGGGGAAGGGTTGCCCGCCGGTCAAGATGAACGCCGAAAATGTTGAGACCGTCCGCCGCGAACGCTCTGCAAGCCGCGGCGCCAAACCCGCTTGAGGCCCCCAGGACGAGCGCCCAGTCCAGCTTTTTCGGGTTGTCTGACAAGACGGTATCTCTCCACTAGCTGCGGCCCGCTTAGGCGGGTTCGGTCGACGGACGAAGCGATTTTACAAGAGCCTCGGCTGCTTGATGAGAAGCAGACCCGGAAGCGAAAAGCTGGACGAACGCTCGAAATGGACTTCACTGCCGTGCTCGGTCGCACGCGCCGGCGCGCTTTTGATGCCGGCTGCGTTACGCTTCCACCAATCGGAAGTTCTGTACTGCGGATTTGTGCGAGCTACTGTGAGCATAAAGGGCGAACCGGCCCCCTCGACCACATGGCGATCCTTGAGAAAGCGCTCGGCCATTCGGTTGTCCCTGGGGCTGGTTTTGATGGCGGCCGGCTGGTCGATCATGTGGGGCGTGGACACTTACTTCAACGCCTTCGCGTTCTGGTCGCTCTGGACGGGCGCTAGCCTGCTAGCCTGGACGCTTGGAAAAACGGACTATCCGGGTTTCCGGATACATCTACAGCTTGCGTTGCTGTCAGTTCCTCTGTGGTGGTGGTTTGAGTTGATCAATGAAAGGGTCCAGAACTGGCACTACGTCTTGAGCTTCGACTACGGCCCGGTGCAATACGGCTTATTGACCTCCCTGGCGTTTTCCACGGTGGTCCCGGCGATATGCGCCGCCAGTTCCATGATCAGGCGAGGTTGTCTCCAGCAAGTGCCGCGCGGGCTGCGGCGCTCCCGCAATCGCCGCTTGGCGGTGTCTCTCATCGCTGCCGGGGTCGTGCTTCAAGTCGCCGTGGTTTTGTTTCCGACGCAACTCTTTCCGCTGGTATGGGTCGCGCCGGCGTTGGTCTTCGACGGGCTCGTCACCTCGGCGGGCGGCCGGAGCCTCGTTCGCGACCTCGCGTCAGGGCGGTGGACTGATGTGTTGGTTATAGCGGCGGGAGGGCTTGTCTGCGGCTTCCTTTGGGAGTTCTGGAATTACTGGTCGATGCCCAAGTGGGAATACCGGATTCCGTACCTCGGCTTTTGGAAGATTTTCGAGATGCCCGCGGCGGGATACCTGGGCTACGTCCCGTTCGCTTGGTCGGTGGTCCAGTTGGTGCGGTGGCTCGACTGCCTTTCCATCAGATCGGACGGCGGTTTGATGACTGCCATCTGGAAGCTGAGGTAAGGGCAGCGCTTCAGGAGGCCGCGTCGGAGCCGGCGGGGGGAGTCGAACCCTCAACCTGAGCTTTACGAAAGCCCCGCTCTACCATTGAGCTACGCCGGCATTACAGGAGGCAACCTCTGTCGGTCCGAGCGTAGCGACGGATCTGATCACTACGCCGACGTTACAGGGGCAACCTCCATATTGTAAGCGGCAGGCACGCGAGTAACCGTTGCTGGATCACCTGCTTCCACGAATCGGGCGTGTAGGCGCACCTTTCTTCGCATCGCCTAAAATCTCACAAGTGTTCAGAGTGCGCGGTCGGGCGAGCCGGGTCGGTTCGACCGGTCCGCCAAAACGGCAAGGAGGCGGCTTTGGAACCGGTGAACGTTGGTCAGACAGCGCCTGATTTCGAGTTGAAGGACGTTGACGGTAATGAGGTCAGCCTGAGCGACTTTCGCGGCGCGCACGTCGTGGTCGTCTTCTACAGACTAGATTTCTCTCCCATCTGAGGGGACGAATTGAGCGCGTGGCGTGACCACGCGAGCGAATTGGAATCCAAAGGCGCGAGCCTCATCGGAATCAGCGTCGACAGTTGGTTTGCGCACAAGGTGTTCGCCGGGCAATTGAATCTGCCCGCTCACTTTCACCTTCTCAGCGACTTTCCCAACCACGCG
>JAPOVO010000173.1 GCA_026708165.1 Chloroflexota bacterium
CCGGTTCAAGTCTTCCGAGGCCTGACCTCCCACCAGAGTTTTGAACCCGGAATTAACCCGGAGGTACGCGCCGGTGGTGAAGTCGATCACGATCGTGGTCAGCGACTCCAAAGACGGCGGGCGCCGCAAGTGCACCATCTGGACCCTGAGGGGCGTGATGGGAAGGGTCTCGCCCAGCGGCGCGGCAAGCTGGTTTGCCCAGGGGCCGGTCGCCGCGACGACAGCGGCCGTCGAGATAGGTCCGTCCTCCGTCTCCACGCCGACTACGCGTCCGCCCGCGACCTTGATGCCCGTGACCGCGCATCCGGTCACGATCTCGGCGCCTCGGCGCCTGGCCTGCTCGGCGTATGCGTAAGTCGTGGCCATCGGATCGGCATGACCGGAGTCCGGCTCGTAGAGTCCGAGAGCGACGCCGTCGGTACATACCTGCGGGACGATCTCCGAAACTTCGGCCGGAGTGATGGTATGGATGTTCACTCCGAGGTCCCGGTTCATTTGGAAGTTGGCCCGCACCGCCGCGGCGTCCTCTTCTCCGAACAGCAGCACCCTGCCGGTCTCGGTGAACCGCGCGTCTCCCCCAACCGCGTCCGCGAAATTGTGGAAAATCTCGCTGGCTTCCATCGCCATCTTCACCAGTACCGGGTGCTGGTAGTGTTCGCGGATCATCGCGCCCGACCTCCCGGTCGCTCCGCCCGCCAGGTGCCCCTTTTCCAGCAGCAGGACCTTGCCGGCCCCCAGTCGCGCCAGGTGCATCGCGATACTGGTGCCGTTGACGCCGCCCCCGATGACGACCACGTCCGCTGATCTACGGGTCATATTTCAACTCCTTGGCGACGTGCCTGGCCAGATAGTATGGATCGCGCGCCCAGCCTGTAAAGCAGCGGTACATCGCCACTTTCCGCGGAGCGATATGTACCCGTGGCGCCACAGTAAGCTTGATTGCGCCCCCTTACTGATTTAACCTTTCTGTAAGGAGATTCGCGCGTGATCGTCAAAGTCACTTCCAAACGTCAGGTCACCTTTCCCGCAAAAGTGCTTGACGCCCTCGGCGTAAAGCCAGGTGACCAACTCGAAATCGAGAAAGGTCCGCACGGCTTCATCATCCGCCCCCGCCGCATCAACCCAACCCTGCTCGCGCCGCTGCGCGGCAAGCTGTCTCCCACCCACACTCCCTTCGACCTACAAGCCTTCCGCGACCAGCCCTATGACCCAGCGCTACGGGATTGATACCTCCATCCTCGTTCGCCTGCTGACCGGCGAACCCGCCGCCGACTTCGACTACTGCGTGGGGAAGCTCACCGGGTTGATTCAGGATTCCGCCGCTGAAATCTTTGCCTCCAACCAGGTCATCGGGGAAGCCTACGTGGCCGTTCAGCATCACTATGGCGTGACCAAGGCCGACGCGCGCTCCGGTCTGATCGACGTTCTAAGCAGCGGGCTGGTCGCTCCCCTCAATGGAACTATCGTGAATGAGGCACTGAAGGCTTCTGACAATCCCGGCCTGCTCGATCGGCTAATCGCCGACGACTATCGCCGCGACGGTCTGGAGACTCTGACGCTGGATCGCAGGATGTCGGGTCTTCCGCAAGTCCGCCGCCTCTGAGCCGCGATTGCGATGCCGAACCCTTAGACCGCTTCTCCGACTTCGTTGCCGCGCCGATGAGGAGGTTCCGGCTTTCGCGGGAGTTGTGGTAGAGATGGGGAAGCGGGTCGGCTCCTCTATCCCCCCTTGGCTTCATGGGTTTGCAGCTCTGTGTGGCGCGCGAGGACGGCAAAATCGGCGTCGTTGTGCAGAATCGGCACCCCGGCGCGTATGGCTACCGAGGCAATCAGACAGTCGATCAGCCTGCGAACGGTCTCCCCTTGGCTTCGGCAGCGGCGGTAAAGCGCGGCGGCCTCCTCATAGTCGGTCGCGCGCGTCGGAATCAGCGCCGCTCGCGCCAGCAGCCGCCGGAGGCTGAGCAGATGCGAGTCGTCGCGCGCCCCGGCAAACACCTCCATCCGCACAGGGTCGCAGATGGCAATTTCGCGCTCCAACAACTCGTCGACGAGATCGCAGACCGGAGACCCGGTGTCTCGGAGGAATTCTACCCAGGCCGAAGTGTCGACCAGGATCACCGGGGGCGGCTAGAACGCATCTCGTCAAGGTCGCCTTCCCAGCCGATTCCTCGGAGTGCGCGGGCCTCGTCGACGGACAAGGGTTCGGCCGCCAGCGTTCGCAGCGCGAAGTTGATCGCCTCGCGCTTGGTCGGGAGCTGATAACGCCGCATCACTTCGGCGCACGCCCGATCGTCGATATCCACGTTGGTGCGTGACATACACATAGCATACACAATTGAGTACCTCGGGTAGGGTTCGTGGTTGACCGAATCGGATTCCAGTTGGTTCCCAAGCGGCATCTGGCGGTCCTCGAGTCCGTCAAATATTCGGCCAGTAATCGCCTTGCATCCAAGCAACCCGGGCCTGATTTGCGCCGTCCCATCCGGCGGACGACCAACGCGACATGCGATGGAAAATCCGGCTCGTGGGGCTTACATGCGGGTTGCGGTCGGACTCGCAGTCATTCGATTTCCACCAGCGCCAGGTGCCTTCGCTCGAAAGGCTCGAAGCGAGCGCCCGGCATCGAGAGCGCGTGATCAGGACTCAATCCCTCCACGAACTCCCGGTCGTGCGAGACCGCGATGACGCTCCCCCCGTAGTTCTTTAGTGATTCGAGCAGACGCTGCTTTGACGCCTTGTCCAGGTTGCTGGTCGGCTCGTCGAGGATGAACAGGTTGCAGCCGGTCAACATCAGCTTGGCGAGCGCCAGCCGTACCTTCTCGCCGCCGGAGAGCGTTTTGGCCGGTCGAAAGGCATGGTCGGCTGACAGCAGGAACTGGGCGAGCAGGGATCGGATCTCGGTCTCGCCGCCCTCGACCAGCGGACGGACCTGGTCGAAAGGCGAAACCTCCGCCGACTCGTCCTCGATCTCCTGCGAGTAGTAGCCGGGCACCACGTTGTAGCCCAACTCGACGAGGCCGGAGTCGGCCTGCATCTCGCCGGAGATGATCCTGAGCAGCGTCGTCTTTCCGGCCCCGTTCACGCCGATGACCGCGAGCCGCTGCCCGCGCTCCAACTGGAATCGAACGTCCGTCAGGACATGGTTGGATCCGTAGCTCTTGCTGACCGCCTCGACCTCGATGACGACCCGGCCGCTCCGAGGCGCCGGCGGGATCTTTACCGCGATCGACTTCGGATCGCGGGCTATGTTCGGCAAGTCAGCTTGCATTCGTGCTACGCGGCGGTCGAACACCTTTGCCCTGCGCGCCATCTTCTCGGTCTTGCCGCGAAAGCTGTCGGCCTGCGACTGCAGGCGGCGGATCTTGGCGAGCTGACGGTCGCGGGTCTTGCCCAGCGCTTCCTTTTCCCGGGCGCTGGTCTCCAGATACCTGCTGTAAGTCCCTTTATATTGGTTAATCACGCGCCCGACCGGATCGATCTCAAATACCCGCGAGATCGCCTTGTCGAGCAGCCGCATGTCGTGGGACACGAGCAGCACGGCCGCGTTCAGCTTGGCAAGATAGTCCATCAGCCAGCCGACCCCGTTCTCGTCGAGGTGGTTGGTCGGCTCGTCGAGGAGCAGCAGGTCGGCGCTGGACATCAGCACCCGCGCCATCTCCAGCCGCGTCCGCTCTCCCGCCGAGAGATCGCCTACCCTGCGGTCGAGCTCCACGTAGTCCAGCCCAAGGCCGTTGAGCATCACCCCGGCGTCGGCCTCGATCTTGTAGCCGCCCTCGTGCCGGTATCGCTCTTCGAGCGCTCCATACTCTTCCACGGCCCGGTCGAGGTTGGCGGAGTCCACGTCGAGGAGAGCCTTCTCGGCCGCGGCGAGCTCGCGAGCCAGACCCGCCAGCGGGCTGCCGGAAGCGGCCACGTCGCGGACCGTGGCGTCGTCGCCGAACCGCCGGTTCAGCTTAGGCTCCTGGGGAAGGTAGGCCAGCTTCTTGGGACGGGTTACCGATCCGGCGTCCGGTTCGAGCTTTCCGGCGGCGATCCGCAGGAGGGTCGTCTTGCCCGATCCGTTGACGCCGGCCAGTCCCGCCTTCTCGGTCGGGCCTATCGAAAGCGACGCGCCTTCGAGAACGCGTAACGCCCCGCGGCGGATGTAAATATCGTCAAGTTTGAGCAAAGTGCGGTCACTGTTTCGACTGGGTTCCTGGATCGAGTTTATCGATCCATCTGCATTATGCGTTTCGTACGCTAAGCACCAGGCGTGACGGATGCTCCGGGTCGTGGAAGATCCGGTTGTGCGCCACGACCGACCGGGTGTGACGACCCAGCGGCTCGCCCGTGTTCGGGTTCACGTCGAACCGGGGGAAGTTGCTGCTCGAAACATCGAGGCGAATCCGGTGTCCGGCGGCAAAGACGTTGCCGACCGGGTACATCACGATGTCGAAGCGGTAGACCTGTCCCGGCTCCATTAGCTCGGCCTGCTCCCGCGAGTCGCGGTAACGCGCGCGGATGATGCTGTCCGTCAGATTGAGCGCGAAGCCGTTGGGGTAGTCGTCGTTCGGGGGATACTCGTCAATGAGCTTTACGGTGAAGTCCGTGTCGACGGCGCTCGACGACGCCCACAGCACGGCCCGCAGTGGGCCAACGATCTCGACAGCCTGCTCAAGCGGCTCGGACCGGAAGACCAATACGTCGTGCCGCGCGGCGAGCGGCAGACCGTCGTCGCATCCGAAGAAGCGCTCATCGCCGCGCTGATCGTAGCCGCCGGCGATGAGCACCGGTTCGCCCGCGGAGAGGTTGCCGCCTATGGTCGGGACGGGATTTTGCGGGTCGAAGCTGTAGCCGCTCGGCGATGACTGCTCCGGCTCGTCCCAGCCGAGACCGCCGTCCGCCTGTAGATACAGGTTTCGGAACGACGTATCCTCCGGCGGCCAGGCCTCGGCGGTCGTCCAGCGTCCGCCGTGATCGAGCCTGCCGTCCAGGTTCCGCCTGCCTGATCCGCCGCCCATGATGAACAGGCTCGCGGCGGGTTCGGCGTCGACCCCGGTGTCCAGGTCCTTCAGGAACCGGTCGAACCAGCGGAGCCTGAAATCGTTGTAGTGTTCAAGCGAAGCGTCCAGGCCGAAGTCCGCGTCTCCCGCGTAGCTGTGCTCGACCTGTAGCGAGCCGTGAGTCCAGGGTCCCATCGTCAGGTTCAGATGCGATTTCTGGATCTTTCCCTGCTCGACGAAGTTCTCGGTAGTCGCTCTGGCGTACGAGTCGTACCAGCCGCCCAGGTAGAGCGTTGGCACGGCGGCGTGCGCGGCGCGGAAGTGCGCGGGGCTGTAGCCGGGCCGGTGCCAGTACTCGTCGTAATCGCCGTGGGTCAGCACGTCGAGGTGCCATTGCTCGTAGCTGGGAACCAGCCGCAAGGGCGACTCGCCGGGACGCAGCGGCGCCCTGGCCACCCACTCGCCGACGTTTTCGTAGGCGTCTTCCAGAATCGCCCGCAATCCCTCGTCGGCGAGCGCCTCCCTGCTCTGTGCGGCCATGCGAAACGCATAGACCATGAACCGCATCTCGCACGCGCCGTTGTGACGCATGGAGCAGGTGTGGTAGTTGGACGCGCCTTCGAGAACGATCATCGTTTCGAGGTGGGGCGGGTTTAGACAAGCCAGCGCGCTTTGATCGCTGCCGCAGTAGGAGCCGCCCATCGTTCCGACGCGGCCGTTGCACCAGTCCTGTACGGCGAGCCATTCGAGCGCGTCGTATCCGTCCGGGCCTTCGTCGGCGAACGCGTACCAGATCCCTTCCGAAGCGTACCTTCCGCGAACGTCCTGCACGGCCACGGCGTAGCCGCGCCGGGCGAAGTACTTGCCGTTGGCGTTATTGACGAGCGTGGACTTGTTGTAGGGAGTCCGCTCGAGGATCAGCGGAAACCGCTCCTCGACGCGCTCGCCGCCGCGCGCGGGAAGATAGAGGTCCGTCGCCAGGAGGGTCCCGTCCCGCAGGGGGACCATCACGTCGCGCTCTATCGCGACCTCGTACTGCTGCCAGGAGCCTTGGGAAGCGGTCATCCGGGCGTCTCCTTTGCGCTGGTCAGCGCCG
>JAPOVO010000131.1 GCA_026708165.1 Chloroflexota bacterium
CATGCGAAAGCGGCGCCGACCGTCAGCCCGGCGCGACCACTCGGAGCCGTGAACCAGGCCCGCGTCGCTCCGCTCCGACAGGTGATCGGTTTGCGTCGGAATCGCTGATCGGTTTCGCGTCGGAACGGGTGATCGATTTCACCGGAATGCGCATGCTACCGCGGACCCGCTCGTTCCCCGCCTTCTTCCCCGCTTCCATGGCACCGTTCGAACCCAGCCTCTATTACGGCTACCTGTTACGGCGATGTTACGGCCTCGCTCTCATCGACTTGCAGCGACGCCTCCCTTTCCCCCACCGCCCCCTGCGGTCCCCCGGGCGTCGCCCCAGTGCCGGCTGCGCCCGGCAGCGATGCGCCGGGCACAACCACCGTCACCGGCGCCGGTCTCTCTCCCCAAGCTTCCCGACACTGCCCAATCGTTCCAGCCACAACCGTCCCGGCCGCAAGCAAAACGATCCCTGTTAGAAGCCTCAAGCGCTCTTCAACACCGTTGAGCCGCGCCGACAACCCATCGATTGACTCGACCTTTGCGTTACCTAAAGGGTTTACGAGTTTCGACGGAATATCGACGAATCCCTCCTCGGTCTTGGTGAAAGGGGGAGCCGATTTGCCATCCAGATCCGCAAACCATATCAGAAAGCAAGGTTCTTCGCGATGGAGATGCACGTAGTTGGCGCTGGCGTTGAACACGGCAAACACAAGACGCCCGCGGTAGCCCGGATCGACGTGGAATCCCGACACATTCACCAGACCTCGCAACTTCTGCGTCGACCGCATCGAAATGAATGCCATCGCGTCCCCGGGAATCTCAACGTACTCCTCCGTCAGCAGTACCGCAAACTGGCCGGGCGGAATCGTTCGCCCGGACCTCGGTTCCAGCTTCTCTTTTGGTGCCCCAACGGCCTCCTGCCGTGACGGCGAAATGTAGATTTCCTCCCCAAGACGCATCGTGTAAGCATTGCAGTCAATTCGCTCTTCCGAATAGTGGGGCTTCTTTACGATCGATGGCAGTCGCTCCCTCAAAGTCTCACCCCTCCAGAAGCCCATCTACCTCCTCCCACCTTCTCCTTCAAGAACCTGCCCGTGCGCTCTTCGCCCGTCCCGACGCCCTACCCATCTTCCATCGTGACCACAACTGCCGCAGGGCCAGGTTTTCGTTAAAGGCCTCCACCCGTTCCATAACGTCGAACCATCCGCGCCGTCGCGCCGCTTCAGCCCCAAGAATGGCCAGCAGATTCTGGTAGCCCAGATGTCCATCCAACCGGACCACCGCTTCCAACTGCGTCTTTGTCAGATCGTCTCGCACAAGACCACGCAATCTCGAGAAGAGCTCCGCGATCATTGCCTCGCCTTCCTCCACCGCCGTCCCGAGGCTGTCCTCGGACGGCTCGACCCGTCCGTCGTCAGTCGCTCGAAACCGGCTCAGATCCGACTCGTATACGTGAAGACTATCACTCCACTGAAAGTACGGGCCGAGCCCTACTCCTAGCCATCCCGCCAGAATCTCCTGAAGGCCTGTAAATTGGATAACGTTGTACGGAAAGCCACGAATGATGTCATTACTCCGTATTACCTGCGTCCAGTGAAGCCGCCCCCCCCGCACCTTAAGCAAGGACACCACGTTGCAGGGCACGTCGGCTGATCGCGGCCTTCCATCGCGAGTCGGAAGATCCTGAGTCGCGTCCCACAGCTGAAGGACGACTTGCCGGCTCTCCGGATTTGCCCGGAGACACTCAACGGCGCCCCGAATCTGGTCAAGTCCAAAATGTGTTCGTAGGCGATGTCCGTACGCACCGGGATACGTTTCGCCCCCTCCGGCGTATTTCGGTAGCTGTCGGTTCCAGTAGTTCAAAACTGGCGCCTCGTTCTTCCCCGCAAGCATCCAGAACAGCTCCGCAATAGCGAAGGCGGGGCTAATAGCGGGTTCCCGCGTCACGGTCCAACGCTGGCGGGGGTCGTCCAGCTCGAAGGCCACATGAAGGGCTTCCACGGTCGCGCCCGAACGAGAAGGTTGTCTCGCTGCTTCCCTCGCTCGTTCCGACAGGAGTCGAAATGACTCCCGCCACAATCCGTCCGCTGTGGCGGCTCGGAAACTCTCCATGGCTACTCTCCAGGCTCGCCCCGTTGCGCTACCGTTGCCGCTACCACCCCGTTTATGCCCCACTTCGGAGGGTACCAGTACTCGAGCCGTTCCCTTGTCGGCCGATAGAGCTGCTTGATCTTAGTGCGCCGGCTGAGGCCTCGAATCTCGGGGTGCGCCACTCGCGCGTACTTGTCTGTCTCGCAGAACAGATTCTGGCAATCCATCAATTGCAATCGACGCCCCCATAGCGACCGAAAAGACAGACCAAGGCGCTCGAACTCCACATCCTGTCGATCGGCGACCAACCGGACTACATCCGCATTCGATAAACCGCCGCAATCCTCGAAGCACTTCCGGATCCCGTCGAGCGCGCCTGGACCGGGAGCAACGAACTCCGTCTCGCTGAAATCCGTAAGCGAGCTGTAGTTGAGATCCGTAACAAACTGGTACGCGAGAAAGTCGCCCATCATAGCGTACTGCCTTAACACTCGAAACGCCCCCTGCATGTCCCGCTCATTCACACATCGTGCAGGTGCATCATCACGCATCATTTGCTCCAACAGATGCAGATGCGTGCGGTGCTTACGCGTCACCTCGCCAAAGCCGCGAGCTGCGGGCATGATGTAGGCGCCAGAATAGATGCGCTCGCCAGCCGCAATTGCCTCACTCATTACGGTGTCATACCGTCGGAAGCTGTAAGACCGCCACGAGACCTGCTCGAGGCGTGCCTCAAGCAGTCGCCACGTACTAATCCTGTTGAACAGCTTGAATAGCAGCGTTCGAAAGAAGATCTCCTCACAGGTCTGCTCGCCTTCGTAGATCACGTGACGGATCAAGTACTGGCTGACCCGATCGGACGCCCGGTACGCGTTTGTGAACTTGTACTTCCGAAGGATCGGGTCACAAGTGAGAACCGTGCCCTCTCCGAAAAGACGTCGAAAGAACATCTCCTGACGTTCCGCAGCAAAGCGCCAGTAGGTATCGTACACTGGCGACGGCTTCGCCGGGCTGCGCCGAGAGAACAGAAACG
This sequence comes from Chloroflexota bacterium, assembly GCA_026708165.1. Taxonomy (GTDB): domain Bacteria; phylum Chloroflexota; class UBA11872; order UBA11872; family VXNJ01; genus JAPOVO01. Next base: position 3,113 of record JAPOVO010000131.1, read on the forward strand.
GTAGCCGCTGCGTCTGAACGTCACGTTCATTCTCCGGAAGGCGCCGATACGGTTTGCCCATGGGCCCCAACACGGTCTCGATCCCATCGACCGCCTCTGCAACCGCGTCTGCCAGCTCCCCGCTGTTGTTGAGGCGCCGCACGTCACGCGACGTCTCGACGTCTCGCGAGAACGCCTCATACGCCGCGGTCGTGTCGGGGTCGACCGAAGGACTATCCCGCTCCACCAAGAACAGCAGTGCGGGCCGAATCTGTCTCCAGGACACGGCTTCCGTCTCAAGCATCGCCTTAACCTGGGCCGCGGGCACGCGGTCCAAGGTCGCATAGATCGCCGTCGACCACCAAAACCTGTCGAGGAGAATCGCGATGCCGTCCGCCAACATTGGTCGAATTCGCCGTTCGATGAGATCCACGTGAGCCGCCACGTGCACTAGCTGCATGGCGGCGGGATGCACGTGCATCCAATGGGATGAGGCATGGTGGAGCTCTCGTATGAGTGCACCCAGGCTATTGGAATCGTGCCCAGGAAATGAAAGACGCTCGCAGCGGTGACCACGCACACGCAGTATTCGCTCTGCGGCCATTGAGATCGTCGTTTTGCCAACGTGGTCGGGCCCTTCGAAGACGATTAGCTTGGACACGTGAGATCCTACCGGCGAGGCCGCCGCTCCGTCGGAGCTTCGGGACGCATGATCTTGATCGGCTAGTTTAACCCATCGCGACGCAATCTTCTACGCCCATCATCGCCGCCGCCACCAAATGACCCCCACGGCTTCGAGCGCTCTGACATCGGGTTCCCACAAGCGTCCCATCGCCGCCGGGCCGGCGGACGTCCGGGCCAGAGGTCGGACTCGGTGGAACGTCGGCCTCGGGACGTTCTGGTGAGTTCCTCGTTCGGAGCCGGAAACACATGCGCCTTGCACAGCCAACCAGGCGGCTCCGTCACGGGTACCGACGTGCGGCGGCTCACGGGAGGTCCCCACTCTGCGCGTCGCGTCCGTTGCTTCTGTGGCCGTACCTGCGGAGGCTGACGCTCGCTACGTCGAAGGCGCGACGTCGAAACCGACCACGGAGGTGAGGCGCGGCCGTCCGTCGAATCCTGCGGCACTCCGTCGACGCTACGCTGCATGATGCGCCGCAGGGCCATTCGTTCGCTGTCGCGATCGGCCTCGACCAGCACGCTGGCAAGGGTGCGGCCATTCGTTCGAATTAGCACCGCGCTGACACCCAGGGATTCCGACCGCTCTTCACTCGCCGTCTGCGGCCGGCGCCCGACACTATGCGTGTTCTTGGCGACCGGGCGCTGCGCGTGACCGGCACTCACCTTACCCTATTGTCTTTGGCAGAGTACCGGCGTTCGTTGTTCTCGAAATCAAACGGATCAGCGGACACGACATTCAGTGCTCCTTTGAAGGACCTGTGCAACCATCGGAGCAATGGCGCACACTGCGACGCCCCGAAAGCGCGGTAATTCCGGCCGTTCTTGAATCCGATTGACTTGAGCATCGCGGTCGGAACAACAGGAGCATCACGCCCAAAGTAGAAGAAGTGATGGGATAGGAGCACACGATTCGTTTGAGTGTCGACGCGAACGTTGTGGCCATTCAGCGTGCCGTCGAGGTTGCTGTGGTGCGAATCTGCTTGCCGCCACGCCGCCGCGTCCTGGTCGTAGTGGTAGATGTTGTCTCCAACCAGCATCCGTCTGCTGCCGTTACGCACTGGCCGCTTGTCGCGCAGTGCCGCGCTACGCCAATACTGGTCAAACGACATGGACGCCGTCACGCGCATCGCAAAGACACAGCGGCCAGTGGCCCGCAACCGTCTACCCCCCATTCCGATTACCCAGTCACCCTTTTGGGCCTTGGCCCTGATGCCGGGTTTGCACGTGGCCAACGTGCAGCACCCGTGAAACGGGTTGGGTGCGAAGCCGAAGTCCCTATCGACTACGTACATGTAGACCCATGGCATGATTCAGCACGTTACCGACCTAGCCGAATGCACAGGCGGTCTCGGGGTACCGTCAGGAAGTTCAAATGGGTTCGCGGTGCCCTCTATGGCGGCGATAACCCGTTTGGAGTCCCAACCGACGACCGCGGAAGCGTACCGTTCTAGCGCGTCAGGCTTGTCGGCGTCTGAACTACCGCGAACATACACGCCAACGATGCGTTTGCCTTGCTTGTTCGCCTGTTCGATCTCCCAATTCACCCACCGCCGTTCGTGCGTCCTCTTTCCAATCAGGACAACCACTGTGGAGGCCCATGAGATCTTCATCCGGAGCAAGCGACGAATCGTTTCGTCTCCAACCTCGCCCCGCTCCAATCGCCGGCGATTGGCGGGCTTCGCCCGAATCGAACTGTTGCGGATGTCGTATCCTTGCCGCTTCACGAGGCCGGTCAGTCTATCGACACCAGCATCATCGGCGTGATGGTGGCTGATAAAGACATGGCGTCTCGTTGCATTCGCTTTCATGCATCGCCTCCAGTCAGCGTGGGGTGTTGCGATCGGTCGAGTGCGGTTGACGAGGCCAGAACGCGTTCGGACGGAACGGTCCCTTGGCGCTGCAGGCCATGTGGTCCACCGCGTCCCCTGCGCCAGAACCGGTGCGATGGTTGTCCTGTCAACACGGCGTCGACCGTGGTGCGCCGGATGTCGCCTTCCTCCCCGACGCCGCGCTCGAAGGCGAGGTGGGACCGTGTGTTCTCGACGGGCACACCTGCACGAGTCGGCATCGCGGTTTCGCTTGGACTCCGATAGCTCCCGCTGCTCGGCGAGCGTCTTCCTACCTGCATCCTACCCCACGGCTCGTGCTGCGGCGCCAGTGTCGGAGAGTTTTGGGAGCCCAGATATTCCTGGTGTGTCACCGCTGGGCGATGTACTGGGGAGGGACAACTTCATGACGCCTAACAGCCCGTGGCGGAAGTGTGTTTCGCTGAGCTGCCAGGTCAAGTGGCTTGAGGAT
>JAPOVO010000268.1 GCA_026708165.1 Chloroflexota bacterium
CTGCACGGACCCGGCCGAGGACGGCCCCACGAGTGAAGGGGTTCCACTACACAAGGTCACGACTTGACCAGGCAAGAACTCCCGGGCCACGCGGGAAGCTATTTCTTCGGGGGACCACGGCATCGGCTATTTCGCCTCCACAACCACGTCCACATAAACACCCGGCGTTTCTATCTCGTTGGGATCGAGGTCGCCAATCTCATATAGCTCCTCGACCTCGGCTATTACGAGTTTGGTAGCAGCGGCGGCCATGACGGGATTGAGGTTTCGCGCAGTTCCGCGGTACGTCAAGTTCCCCCATCGATCACCCCTGAATGCGGTGATCAGAGCTACGTCAGCTGTCAGCGGCGTTTCCAACAGAAATCTCTTGCCATCGACCTCGACGATTCGCTTGCCGTCGGCCATCGCGGTCCCCAGGCCTGTCGGCGTAAGGAATCCGCCCAGACCGGCGCCGCCGCACCGAATCCGCTCCGCTCGCGTCCCTTGGGGAAGAGTCTCGACTCGCAGTTCGCCGGCGCCGATCTTCCGTTGCATCACCAAGCCGGGTCCTATATGACTAGTCACGATCCGGCTCGTCAGACCCGCCGAGACGATTCGGCCAACTCCCCGATCCAGCGAAGGGATGTCATTTGCGATGACCGCAAGATTACCGATGCGCTGCGCAACGACTTCGGTTATCAGAGAAGCGGGCGAACCGATATCGTGAAAGCCTCCGACCATCATGACGTCGCCGGACCGAACCTCGGCAACCGCCTTCTCAACGGTCGAGGTCTTGTCGAGCGCGCTTTTGGTGGGCGTCTCCTTATTCCGGCGTTCCCGGCTCGATCCTCTGTCCCATGACTGCCTCGACCTCTTTCGACGAGAGTCCTTACTGCGTTCACCGGCCATTTGCTCGCCCCGTATTCCCGTCTCCACAAGAGATGAAGCGATAGTCCCGCCGCAACTTCACCGGCCGAGCGCCCTAGTGAGGCTTAAGAAACACGCCAACGGCTTCGACGTGACAAGAGCACACAAAACCGTGCGTCAAATCAACCGTCGCAAGAAACGGGCGGCAAGCCCCGATAGACCGAGAGCGATCCCGAACACCATCGCCGTTCGAGCGGTCAGAAGTGTCCGTACTTCACCGTGCACGGCTCCCCCGATAACGGCCAGTGAGAACACCTTGTTTGCTTCCACATATCCGCCTATGAGCCATTGAATCATGCTGTTTTCGACACGCACGTGCGCGCCGCCTGTCGCCGTCGAATAGCTGTTCGTCAAATGCGTGGAGCTGCCGATCGCCGCCCCAACCGCGCTCGCTTGGACGCGTGCGGTATCGGTCTTGACGAATCCGAGCGCAGAGCATTTCGATTCGACAACCTCGGCCTTGACCTCTCGCGCGGCGGAGAAGCTGAGCTCGACGGAGTCCGCCTTTACGCGGCCAACCGCTCCATTGCTTACGGATTCCTTCACCTGTTCCTCCCCTGGCTAGTCGCCGACTGGGCCCGCTCGCGTTAGTTGCTCCAGTATCGCGTCACGAGCGTAGTCCATGACCCTCCGCAGCGGGACGCCAGTCTTCGCGGCCGCAGTGCGGCAGTCCTCATATTCCGGTGAAGCGTCGCGCACCCGACCGTTCAGAAACGAAACCTTAACACCCACGTCCCCCCAAGGAGTCGAGACGCTGCACGCGTCCCGTTCGAGCTTACGCCGTCGGGTTTCGTACATTCGCACGCCAAGTGTGGGGGTTTCGGCGAAAAGCACATCGGTGAGTGGATCGACATTGTTCGGCTCCGCCAGCACCGTGAGCTTGCCGGCCGCCCTGCCCTTCTTCATAACGATAGGCGTAATGAACGCGTCAAGCGCCCCCCGGGCCAGAAGACTTTCCACAACGTATGCCTGCACGTCGGCGGGAATGTCGTCGAGATTGGTCTCGATCACGGTTATAACGTCCGATTCATCCGAAGATTCCGAGCGTCCTGTTACAACCCGCAAGACGTTCGGCAGATCGAAGTCTGCCGAGCCGGCTCCGTATCCGATCCTTTCCACCGTCATTGCTGGCAGCGGACCGAAGCTGGTGGCGGCAGAGGTGAGGACAAGCGAGCCGGTCGTCGTCAGAAACTCTCGATTGTCGCTCGTCGAATACACCGGTGCGCCAGCCTCCTGGGCTAGCAGCAGAGTGGCCATCCCCGGAACCGGTATCTTGCCGGCCAGCGTGTCCACGACTCCCCCCCCCGTGTTGATGGGCGAGACCACAACCTCGTCGGCGTCGAGCCATTCGAGTCCGGCCGCCGCGCCGACGACGTCGAGAATGGAGTCGATGGCGCCTACTTCGTGGAAATGTATGTCTTCGACGGTTTCTCCGTGGACTTTGGCCTCAACACGCGCCAGCCGCTCGAACATTGAGCTGGCGCGATTCCTGACCGAATCGTCAAGATCGCTGTCGTCAAGGATGGCCAGGATGTCCCGCAGCCCCCGATGTGCGTGATCGTGGGCCTCGATTTCGAACGAAACGCTCGTGGCCGCGACGGCGCCTTTCATCACGTTCTCTACGTTTACCCGATAGCCTCCAACCGCAACTTTCGAAAGCGTCGAAACCAGGTCCTCGACTGGCCACCCGGCGTCCACGAGCGCCCCGATGAACATATCGCCGCTCGCTCCCGAGAACGCCTGGAAATATGCGATCCTGCTCATTTGGCTGTAGTTGCGAGGCGGCAAATCTGCGCCGCCATGAATCCCGCGCCAAACCCGTTATCGATGTTGACTACTGCGACTCCCGGCGCGCACGAGTTGAGCATGGCCAGCAGGGCCGCCAGTCCATTGAACGAAGCGCCGTATCCCACGCTCGTTGGAACCGCTATTACGGGGGCCTCCGTCAGCCCCGAAACCACGCTCGGCAGCGCTCCTTCCATGCCGGCCACCGCGATCAGGACCGTAGCGTCGTCGATTTCATCACGCTGCGAGAGCAGCCGGTGCACTCCCGCCACGCCGACGTCCCACATCCTCTTCACCTCCGCGCCGTAACTTTCCGCGGTCACTGCCGCCTCTTCGGCTACCGGGAGATCGGACGTGCCCCCCGTCAACACGGCCACGCGGCCCGAGAGCCGGGGGGCGTTGGGAGCGCGGACGACGATGGTGCTCGCCGTTTCGCTGTATTCGGCGTTGGGGAGTAACGCCCTCACCGCCTCGAACGCCTCCTCGCTGGCCTTGGTCGCCAGCACTGTCTGTCCGGCTCTGGCCAGTGACTGCGCGATCTCAGCGATCTGATCAGGCGTCTTGCCCAGGCTGTAAATGGCCTCGGGAAATCCAGTCCGGCTTGGCCGGTCCAGATCGACCTTGGCAAACTGCAAGTCCTCGAACTTGGTGACGATCCGGCTTAACGCCGCTTCGGGCGCGACCAGTCCTTCTGAGACTTCTCGAAGAAGCCTGCCGAGCTCGTTATCCACTCTTCTCCGTGTCGAGTTTTAGGTTGTAGAACGCACCAAGACCGGCATACTCCGCTTGCGGGCCAAGCTCTTCCTCGATTCGGAGAAGCTGGTTGTACTTGGCAACCCGATCGGTTCTGGCCGGAGCGCCCGTCTTGATCTGACCGCAGCCGGTAGCTACCGCCAGATCTGCGATAGTCGTGTCTTCCGTCTCCCCTGATCGGTGCGAAACCACGCAGGTAAACGAAGCATTTCTCGCCATCTCGATGGTCCTCAGGGTTTCCGTCAGCGAACCGATTTGATTCACTTTGATCAGGATCGAGTTGGCGGCCTTCTCTTCTATCGCCCGGCTCAGAATCTTTGTGTTGGTTACGGTCAGGTCATCCGCCACGAGCTGCATGTTGTGCCCCAGGCTCGCGCAGAGCAGCTTCCAGCCGTCCCAATCGTTCTCATCCAATCCGTCCTCGATTGAGATTATGGGATACTGCCGCCGCCATTCTCCCCAGAATTCCACGAGCTGCTCGCTCGACAGTCGCTTCCCTTCCGTCTCCAACACGTAGAGACCGTCTTGATAAAACTCCGTCGCCGCAGCGTCGAGGGCGATGAAGATGTCGCGTCCGGCGGAAAACCCTGCGTCCTCGATCGCCTCCAGTATCAGCTCCACTGCCTCCACGTTAGACCCTAGAGCCGGAGCGAACCCACCCTCGTCCCCCACGTTTGAGGCCAGTCCGCGCTTCGAGAACACGGCCCGCAGCGAGTGATAGGTCTCCACGCCCGCCCGCAGCGCGTCCGAAAACGACGTGAATCCCACGGGCACGATCATGAATTCCTGGAAATCCGCGGAGTCGGAAGCGTGAACTCCGCCGTTCAGAATGTTCATCATCGGCACCGGCATCTTGGTGGCTCCGACCCCGCCAAGATAGGAGTACAGCGGCAGGCCAACCTCATCGGCAGCCGCCTTGGCGACCGCCAGCGACACGCCGAGAATCGCGTTGGCCCCGAGATTCGACTTGTTTTCAGTCCCGTCCATGGCCAGCAGTTCGGCGTCTATCGCCACCTGATCGGTCGCGTCCATTTCTCGGAGCGCGGCACTAATAACGCTGTTCACATTCTCGACCGCGTTCCGAACCCCCTTGCCCAGATAACGAGACTGGTCCGAATCGCGCAGCTCCACGGCCTCCCGGCTGCCGGTAGACGCACCCGACGGAACGGCCGCCTTCCCCATCGCTCCGGAATCAAGAAATACCTCCACCTCGACGGTTGGATTGCCGCGGGAGTCCAGAATCTCCCGTGCTCGAACGTCATCTATCTGAGCCATAAACACCTTCACGCTGGCTGGATTTCCGACCTCGACTTCCTGCGATTCTGGATTCCCACCGTTAGTCTCGCTGGATTTCCAAGATGGTCGGCAATTACGACAGATCGCATCAAGATTCTAGCGCCGCGAAGTATATAGCTGCCCTCGGCAGCCCTTAGCCGGGTACAGCCCTTCCATGTTTCCAGCTACTGAACGCGGCGCGGGCCCGGCGTTTCACCGCGTGCTGGAAGCCCGAATCAGGAAACCACGCCAGGCAAGATGAAGTCCGCAGGAAAGATCGCCCGCTCCGGCTGGAGGACTTCACCGACCCTAAGCGGGAATACCGACTTGAAACTCTTGAAGGCTAGGTACGAGAGATATGGGAAGTTCCTGTCGCGCAAAAGATCGCCTAGCAACGCGGGCTTCACCGGCTGCAAGTCGTCATAGGGGTAGTACTCCAGTCCCGCCGCCTGGAAATACTGCCGGATCATCGCTGTGTCTGTCCCAGGTATGGTCAAGTTCGCAAGTGGATGGTTGTCATACCGCGCGTCCGTCTTCGGATAGCCGAACGACTTGATGCCGCCCAGCGCGTCGAAGAAGTCCAGGAATCCGACCTCCGTGCCTTCGATCGCGTAGTTCGATACTCGGTGTCCCCAAGTCCACAACGGAACGCCAGGCTGCTCGCTCACCAGCGCCGACTCCACCCCCAGATCCGGCGCGCCGCCCGCACCGCCGCCTATGTAGTCCCAGGCCAGCCGGCGCTCGGTCACCCACGGATCATTGCGATACACGTTCGGATGGCAGTCCACGACACCCCGCTGGTAATACTGCGTCAGTGTCCACGGGCGTTCTTCAAACACTTCCGAAATCGCGTAGCCCCAACGGGTCAGCCCGCCGGTCTCGTCGTAGTGTTTCAAAAACTCGCATTTGACTACGGTCCCATCGGGCAGTGTCAGCGTCAAATCAGGAATATTGTGCGCCAGGTGCACGTCCGGCACCGTGTACCGCACCCGCTCTACTCGCAGCCAGAGGGTGGACAGCGTCGCATACGGTACGGGCGCCAACACTAGCTGCTGGCTTTGCCCCGATTGCTCGGTCTGCTCCTCTGTGGGGGCCTCGGTTAGATTCACGTAGCGACTGGCCGGCCGTTCCGCCGTTTGGTCGCTGTCGGCGGCCACCGTGAGAATGATGCCCGGCAGGTGCATCTGCTGCACCGGGCCAAAGCTGCCCGTTACCTCGACCGACGCGCCCGCTGCCAGGTCGCTCAGCGATTGCCACTCCCCGTTGAAGGCTACGTCACGCCATCTCAGACCCGTCATGAGGGCTTCCGTGTTGTTCGTGATGGTTACCTTGAAGACC
>JAPOVO010000503.1 GCA_026708165.1 Chloroflexota bacterium
AAAATTTGAACGTATAAACACTCCGGGAGGTGAAAGCACCACTATTTGCAAGCTTTCCGATCGATTCGGGCTTACCCGAGCGATTCGGGAGCGAACTCTTGCGGGGATGCCTCTGTGGGGGACGTGCGCGGGCATGATCTTCATGGCGAAAGACCTGGGCGCGCACCGCCAGTCAATGCTGCAATTGATGGATATAAGCGTGGAGCGCAATGCGTTCGGCGCGCAGCTCGACAGTTTCGAGACCGATTTGCCGATAACCGTGTTAGGCGACGAGTTGTTTCACGCCGTGTTCATACGGGCCCCGGTCATCGAGACCGTAGGAGCGAGTGTGGACATACTGTCTACGCTGAAGGATGGCCGTATCGTAGCGGCGGAACAGGAGAATCTTCTAGCTACGGCCTTTCACCCGGAACTGACCGACGATCCCCGTTTTCACGAGTATTTCGTGGACAAGATCGGCTGATGCCGGTCGCCGCTCGCAATGGGTCACATGGCTAGAAAGTCGCGAATTTGGGACGTTCCGAGCGTAGTCAGATCGTTCGTGCTCTCGCGCAACGGCGTCGTCGGGATCGTGCCTCCGTCTGGAAGTCTGATGCCCGGTTTGATCGCGGCGGCGTCGGCGTTGCCGGTAGTATCGGCGAGGTATCAACCTTACATCGCCACGGACAGCGACAGGCTGGGGCTCGCACTGGCGCGGCCTCGACGCGAATCGGACCAGCTCGATCTGGCATGGCTGCTGGTTCGGGCACGCAGCGGCTCGAGCGTGAACGGCCAGGTTCCCCGAGCTGAGGACGAGACGCGAATCGTGTCAGACTTGGTCCAGGCTATATGCCGGGACGCTGTTGAGTCCGGGATGGTGAGCGTGTTCGCTCGAATTCCCGAAGAGTGTGCGCATCTCGAGGTATTCCATAAACTGGGATTCACGGTCGTCGTACGCGAGCACACATATATGCGGGCCACGACGGATGCCCCCAAGCCGGACAGGCTTGCGAGTCTTCGCCGCCAGGTGGGACCGGATGCGTGGAGCGTGCAGCAGCTTTACCGGGCTTGCACTCCGGTTTCCGTACAGACAGCCGAAAACCTTACGAGCAGGACGTGGGAGCCGCCACGCCGTCGATTTGCCGGTGCACGTGGGGCCCCCGACTCGGACAGCTTCGTGGTGGAGAGCAAGCACGGGATCATCGGCTGGCTACGGATCGATAGGGCGCACGACGAGCCGTATCGCATATCGCTGATGGTCCAGCCGGGAAAGCAAGAAGTGGTCCCGCGGCTGGTGGACTTCGCGCTGAATTGCCTAAGAGACTATCCCGGCCAGGCCGTAGTAACCTCGGTGCGCGATTATGAAAGCGGCGCCATAGCGGCGCTTGAGCGGAGCGGTTTCAAAGCCATATACGCGAGAATCTTGATGGTACGAAACCTGGGGATTCGATTTGCGGACAAGGTGAAGGCTCCGGCATTGGGACGGCGGCGGGTTCCAAATTGAGCGCCAGGTAGGCCGTCTCTGAAAGCTGCTCGTATCGAATCTACTCATCATGTCGCTGAGACCGACGCAGCCGAGCTCGACGCGCTGCTGGGAGTCCTGCCCGATGCGGTCGCCGAGTCCATCCGAGGACAGCCTGACAGCGAAGACCTGATCGAAATCGTTCTCGATCTGGGGCGGCGCCCCGTGGCACGGTTCCAGTCGGGAGAGATCGAGCTAGGGATGTGGGAGGTCGACTACCAGACGCTTGACATGGTCGTGGAGGCGGTTGGGGAGTTCAGCGACGACAACCGCGCCGGCATCGCCCGCACGCTGCACCGTATCTCGGCCATTCGCAACAGATCGGGGAACGTGGTCGGTCTCACGTGCCGGCGTGGCAGGGCGATCTACGGGCGTGTCGAGATCATCCGCGACCTGGTTGAGTCGGAGAAGAGCATCCTGCTCCTGGGAAGGCCCGGCATAGGCAAGACGACCATGCTTCGCGAGGTTGCGCGGGTAGTTGCGGAAGACCTGAGCAAGCGGGTCATCGTCGTCGATACGTCCAATGAAATCGCGGGCGACGGCGACATTCCGCACCAAGGCATCGGCAGGTCGCGCCGAATGCAGGTCGCGTCACCGCATCTTCAGCATCGCGTGATGATCGAGGCGGTAGAAAACCACATGCCGGAGACGGTAATCATCGACGAAATCGGCACGGAGCTGGAGGCTGCGGCGGCCCGCACTATCGCGGAACGCGGCGTTCAACTCGTGGGCACAGCGCACGGGAACACGCTGGATAACCTTCTCTCGAATCCAACTTTGTGCGATCTGGTCGGGGGCGTCGAGTCGGTGACTCTGGGCGACGGCCAGGCCAGGCGCTGGGGTACGCAGAAGTCGATCCTCGAGCGCCGGGCGGCGCCTACTTTCGACGTCCTGGTCGAAATCAAGGATCGCGACCGGATCGTGGTGCATCGGGACGTTGCGGCTTCGGTCGACTCACTGCTGAGACGTGAAAGCGTTTTGACGGAGGTGAGGACCCACAAGGACGGAAAGATCGAGGTCGAACTGGAGTACTCGGATATAGACGAGCCGGAAACTCTCACGTCGCTTAGTCCTCCCACGCCGCCGAACGCGCGCTCAGGTCCAATGCGCATATATCCCTTTGGAATCAACCGCAAACGCCTGTCGCAGGCGTTGAAATCGCTGCGCCTCGACGCCGAGATAGTCGATGGTCTGGACAACGTAGACGTGATGCTCACGCTGCGCAGCTACTATCGCAAGCGCCCCGGGCAGCTTCGCGAGGCCGAAGAGCGCAACGTGCCGGTGTACGTTTTGCGCAACAACTCGGTGGCTCAACTGGAGACTTGCCTGGCGAGCGTCTTCGAGATGCACGTTGCGGTGCCGCCGAGCGATCCGATAGCCGAGGCAGAGGCGGCAGCGCGGCAAGTGCTGGAGACGTCCGAGACGGCCGAGCTATGGCCCGCGGACTCGTTCACGCGCCGTTTGCAGCATCAGATCGCCGAGCGCTATAACCTGAACTCAAGGAGCTTTGGAAGCGGCCCGAAGCGCAGAGTGCATCTTTCCAAGCGCTTACCCTGGCGGAGGCGATCATGAGGCAGGGTTCGAATTCGCACTCTGGATTCTTCGTGGTGTTCGAAGGGCCGGACGGCGGGGGGAAGACGACGCAAAGCGGCCGGTTGTTCGCGCACCTGGAGAAGCTGAATTACGAAGTCAAATGGACGCGTGAGCCTGGCGGAACCGCGTTGGCCGATTTGATAAGAAAGGTCGTGCTACACGATACGACTCACGAGATATCTCCGCGAGTCGAAGCGCTGCTGCTTTCGGCGGCTCGAAGTCAGCACGTCGAAGAGGTGATCCGGCCCGCCCTGCAGGCGGGCCGCGTGGTAGTTTGCGACCGTTTCAAGTACTCGACGGTCGCCTATCAGGGTGGCGGCTCAGGTTTGAATGTCGCGGACCTCGATGGGCTTAACGAGTTTGCGACTGACGGTCTCGATGCTGATCTCGTGATACTGCTCGACATCGATCCCGCCGAGGGGCTGAGTCGTAAACTGCGGCTCGTGGGCGCTGGGGAATCGGAAACGAATAAGATGGAGCTTCGCGGGATCAAATATCAGGAGCGAGTTCGGAGGCGATTCAGGATGATGGCTAGCGAGTCTCCGGATCGATGGCTGATAATCGACGGAACCGGCGAAGCGGACGAAATCGGCGATGAAATCTCGCGCCGGGTCATGAAAGAGCTGGAGTCGAGGTCGATAGCTCCCGCGAGCGCAAGCACAGGAAGGCTCATCTGAACTCAAGGTTATGCGCGTCGAACCACGGATTGCTCCATGACCGCCGCTGACGGCAAGCAGACAGCGATCAAGCTCGTGATAGCGATCGTGCAGGACGAAGACGCGGATGTGCTGTCGGAATCGCTCATCGCGGAGAAGTACCGTCTTACCCGTATCAATACGGCGGGGGGGCTTTTGAGGCAGGGTAACGTATCGTTTCTGCTGGGCGTCGAGGAGGACCGGCTGGGACAACTGCTGTCGATCATCCGCAGAAACTGCGTTACACGAACGCAGTACGTGAATCCGCTTCCGCCGATCATGGAGCCCGGGGAGTTTTACATGCCTTATCCGGTTGAAGTCCAGGTGGGCGGTGCGACGGTGTTCGTCTTCGACGTGGAGCGGTTCGAGCGGCTGTAAGGGTGGCTTGCTCTCGGAATATTGCCGAGCTGCCCAATCGGTCTGGTCGCCTTGGAACCGGCTCCTCGATGAACGCCGCGGACCAAGGTTGCGCGAGTTGTCTTGGCTGGAAGTCCGCTTTTGCGAGGCTCTCCCTTAGGCTGGCGCCTTTGTGCGATTCGTCGGGACTGGGGGTTAGGTGGTACGGTGAACGTTCTGAGTCCGATTAGAGACCTTGAGGTGGAACATGAAGAAATCTAGCGACGAAGGTCTGTTTCCGGCTGACTGGGCGTTGGAGCGCCGTCTGGCGGCGCTGGCCGGGGCGGGATTCACCGGCATCGAGATGGATATTGGCGACGGCACGCTGCCGGTTGGCAGCAGCTCGGCGGAAATTGCGCAGTTTCGGAACCTGGTGGAGTCGCACGGCCTGGTCATTTCGGCGGGGCGCGGCGGCGGCATGGGGGCCGACTTGAGCAGCGCGGACGCGGGCGTGCGCTCGAAGGCTATCGAGACGGTCGAATGGTTTCTTAACGCGGTCAGCGAGCTTGGCACCGACGCGGTGCTGATGGTGCTGGGTCATGTGACGGAAGAGATTCGCCACGATCAGGCCATCGACATAGCACGGAGTGTGGTGACGGAGATACTGCCCATCGCGGAGCGGACGGGCGTGCGTTTGTGCATAGAGCCGGTGTGGCCAAAGTTCGGAGGATCGTTCATCGAACCGCTGGGCCTGCGGGCCTTCATCGACTCGTACGACAACGAGTTCGTGCGCGCGGATTTCGACGTTGGCACCGTGCTGGTCTGTGCGTATCCGCAGCACTGGATACGGATTCTGGGCAACCGCATCTACAGGGTCCACGTGAAGGACTTCAAGACGGGCATCGGGAACATTTCGGGATTCACGCACCTGCTTCACGGCGACGTACCCTGGGCGCAAGTGATGGAGGCGTTTCGGGAGATCGGCTACGACGGCTGGATCACTTGTGAACTTTCGCCGCTGCCGGGCGACCCGGACGAGGGGATCAGGGCGACTTCGCACGCGCTGGACCTCATATTCGCGATGTAGGACGGGCCGCCGGAAGGGCGGTTAGAAGCGGTACGTGAATGGGGCAGGCCGTATAAGGGCTAGGACGGAGACTTGCGCAGGCGGTCGCCGTACTGGGTTGCGTAGTACTCGCTGAACTCACCCTCGACCAGCGGTCTCCACCAGTCTTCGTTGGCGGCGTACCAGTCGACGGTTGAGTGGAGAGTGGTCTGGAAGTCGTATCGTGGCGCCCAGCCGAGTCCGCGCAGCCTGGTCGAGTCGAGAATGTAGTCCCAGTCGTGGCCGGGGCGGTCCTGGACGAACTGGATTAGCGACTCTGGCTTGCCGAGGCGAGCGCAGACGGCGCGGGCGACGGTGAGGTTGTCGCGATTGTTGCCGGCTGCAATGTTGTAGACCTGTCCGGGTTGGCCGCGTTCCAGAACGGTGAGAATGGCGGAACAGTGGTCGTCTACGTGGAGGCGGTCGCGCCGCTGCTCGCCGCGTCCGTAGACGGGCAAGGGGCGGTCGCGAAGGGCGTTGATGGTGAACAGGGGGACGGCCTTTTCGGGGTGCTGCCACGGGCCTACGGTGTTGACGCCGCGAGTGATGCACACAGGAAGGCCGAAGCTGACGCCGGCCGCGAACGCCTGCATCTCGCCGCCGGCTTTGCTGGCCGAATAGGGGCTGCGGGGGTTGAGCAGGTCGCGCTCGGTGAAGGCGCGGCCGCGCGACTCGCCATAAACCTCGTCGGTGCTGACCTGCACGAACTTCTCCACGCCGGCGTCAACGGCGGCCCGCATGATGGTGTAGGCCCCGGCGACGTTGGTGCGCATGAAGTCGGAGGCGTC
>JAPOVO010000193.1 GCA_026708165.1 Chloroflexota bacterium
GCCGAGCCTGGCCTTGAGTTGGGAAGCAATGCCTAAGATGTCCCCATCCCAAGTCAGGAAGACGTCTCGATTGGCAAGATAGTGTCCTTCCAGATGATCCCAGTCTCTCCAATCAGGACGGTTCTGTTTGCTCAGGCCCCGGCGTTCCAGCTCGGCTTCAATTGAGTCCCTCACTTCTCCAAAGCCGGTACTTGCCAACACGTCGTCGCCACCGAGTTTGGACAGGTTCAAACGAAACGGGGCACCGATTCGCTGAACGCCAATTTCGGGAAGTTCTCGGATGCGAGCAGACAACGGCATGTTCGGAATGTCTTGGTCGACACGAGTGGTTATCGCTAAATCCACAGATGCATCGCGTGCGAGATCAAGCAGTGACGTTACGACGCTAGCTCTGTCCTGAGTTTTCCATAACTCCTGCGGGATGCATGCATCGATCGTTACTTTTGGCGTCACTGAGTCATTGGGCACGCCATGGCTCATTCATCGAAAATGCGGCAACGTTGCGGCCTACTCCCCCCGCCTCTTATCCATAACCGACGGCTCCCGCGCCAGCTCCCGCCGCACGCTGGCGACCCATTCGCTGTCCAGACCCAGCGCCCCGACTACGGCTGCGAAAACCACTAAATCTGATAGAGAATGCCTGAAGCGGCAGCCTACTCCGGCAGCTCCGCCCCCACGACCTGCACTTCCTCGTAAGGCTGAAGCCACGCGGTCGATTCGTCGTGCATGTCCACCACCTGGATCCGGTTTCCCCACGGATCGCGGAAATCGCACCTGAAGTGAGGCTCGACTTCCAGGCCGTACTTGGTAGTGATCTTCTCGCGCACCTCCGCGATCTGTTCCTCGTCCCGCACGATGATCCCGAAGTGCTTCCAGCGGTCCGGCTGTAGCGTTTCGACATCGAAGATCGCCATGAACTGGTGCTCGCCCAGCTTGCACCACGCAGCGCCCTCGCCGCCTCGCAGCATCTCCAGGTTGAACACGTCGCTGTAAAACGCCACCGCCGCCTCTACGTCGTCCACTTCAATCCCTATGTGATTGCTTCCGAATACTCGAACGGTCATTGCAAAGTCCTTTTGTGATCGAGTGAATAGCCATCCACATTCTAGGCCCGCTGACCATCCTGACTGCGTCCGTTTGGCCGCCACGTGGCCTAAAATCGTCACCCCCGCGAAACATGTCCTCGCGAAAGCGGGGAGCCCGAATCCAGACCATCACTCAGACTCCGTAGGGGCGGTTCGCGAACCGCCCTCCCTCCGCCAGCCGCCCCAACTGTCACTCCGAGCACTCCAACTGTCATTCCGAGCGAAACCGGGGAATCTAACCCTCCGTCACCACCCTCCGATCTGTCATTCCGGACTTGATCCGGAATCCAGTCCCCTCTTCCCCGCGAGGTAGCGGGTTCGAGTGACGGGGCAAAGTCCATCCCATCCGAGACCAAACACGCCCTAAGCGACAAGGCCATCGAATCGTCATTCCCGCGAAAAGCCTGCCCCGTGCCCAACGACATGACCGGTAATCCAGTCCCGATTATTCGGGCCTGCATAGAGACGACCGTCAAACCGTCCTATACGCTGGCCAGACCAGATAATCTGACCCGTCCGGCGCGTGACCAGGAGCTTGCAATCAAATCGAAACCGCAACCCTCTACACCCCGTCTACCCCATCGTCAAACACCCCGTTTTTCAAAGTTCACAGGGTAATTTTCAAAGACTTTTATGAAAGTCACCCTTCCGGGACCCGACCGAATTCCGAGAATCAGCCGCATTTGCCGCGAACCAAGCCCGCAAAACCGCCTGCTCGCAATCACTTCTCGCAATCCTCCAATGTGTTACCCATGTGCCCGGTCTGGATGTAACTATCTCCCCAGTCTGTACCCCATAACCCCCTCTCCCTTGACGGGAGAGGGTTGGGGTGAGGGTGAAGTTCTCCGCGCACCCTGAGCCTGTCGAACCACGCACGGTGCAATCCGTCATTCCTGCGCATCCGAAGCGTGCAGAAGAGCCTGCCCTGAGCCTGTCGAAGGGAGTCGAACGACGAACAGCCAACCGAAACCAGCCCCCCGCTCAACACACCCGTTTCTGGCAATCCGGCCCAGTTGCTAACATCTGCCCGCATTCGCATCAATCATCGGGAGCGCCTAGTGGCTGAGAGACCAGTATTTCCAGGCCTCGGCGAGCTGCCCATCGAGCAGCCGCCGCAGGGTTACAGTCCGCCGCACCGGCATTACACGTGCTACATGACCGGCTCGCCCATAACGATAGACGGCGTGCTGGACAAGGCTCCGTGGCTGGCCGCGCCGCGCATGGAAGCGTTCGTCGACATCCTTGGGCCGGACGTCAACCCGCCCGAGTTCGACACGCGCGTGAAGATGCTCTGGGACCGCGACTTCCTCTATGTCTCTGCCGACCTAGACGAGCACGACGTTTGGGGAACGCTCACCGCCCGCGACTCCCTTATCTTCCGCGACACCGACTTCGAGGTCTTCATCGACCCCGACCGCGACGGCCGGAATTATGTCGAGTTGGAGATCAACGCGCTAAACACCATCTTTGACGTGTTCATCGACAAGCCGTTCTCCGACGGCGGAACGGTCGACATCGGATTCGACTTCGACGGCATCCTGCACGCGGTGCGGATAGACGGCTCCCTGAACTGGCCGCACGACACCGACCGCGGCTGGACCGTGGAAGTCGCGTTCCCCTGGGAGAGCATCGCCGGCCTCACCGAAGGCAATTGCCCGCCCCAAGACGGCGACGTCTGGAGCATGAACTTCGGACGCGTCCACTGGGACAGGACTAAGGTCGGCGGCCACCACCTCGAAGACTGCGGCATGTCCGTGTGGTCGCCCCCCGGCGCCTTCAACATGCACATCCCCGGAAACTGGGGAACGGTTACCTTTTCCGAGACTATCGTCGGAGACTAAGCCGCCGGATACGGGATAGCCGCTCCGCCCACCCTGGACGGCCTGCTTCCCGAAAGTCCCGCCAGCAAACTCCCAAGCTGCTCCAGGCTCGCAAGATTGTGCACCGGCAGGAAATCGTCCACGTTAGGCAGCGCGGCCTGCATTCCCAGCGTCAGCGGCTGGTACTCAGGTTGACCCAGTAGCGGATTCAACCAGATGAGCCGAAACGCCGACCGCTGCAAGTACCGCATCTCATCCGCGAGCACTGTCACGTCGCCCCTGTCCCAGCCGTCGCTGGCTATCAGCACCACCGCGCCCCGGCTCAGCTTGCGGCGCGCCCAGGTCCGGTTGAACTGGTGAAGGCTCTGGCCGATCCGGGTCCCGCTCGACCAGTCCACGACCGATTTCGAGACCCGACGCAGCGCCTCGTCAACCTGGTTATCCCGCAGGACCCAGGTCACTCGCGTCAGCCGCGTTCCGAACACAAAGCTCTCCACGTCGCGAAGCCCGCGTTGCAGCGCGTGCGCGAACGTTATGAGTATGCGCGAATACAGCTCCATCGACCCGCTGATATCGCACAGCAGCACCATCGGACGCGGCTTGATCTTCGGACGTCGCCAGAACAGCCGCGCCGGCTCGCCCCCTTGCCTGAGCGTCGACCGCACTATCCGCCGCATATCCAGCAGGCCCGGCCTGCTCGCCGGTCGGAGCCGGCGCGCCCTCTTCTTGGCGATATCCCAGCGCAGTGCCGCGATGAGCCGCCTGATCTGAATCAACTCCTCCGAGGTCGCGTACCCGAAGTCCATGTGCCTCAGACTCTCGACCGGGCTGTAGGCCGCCACTCGCACTGTCTCGTCATCAGACGGATCGCTGTCTACGACTTCCTTCACGGAGCCTCCACGCGCACCAGTGTCGAGCAGCATCATTTCATCGTCGACGTACTCCCTGGCCGGATGGGGGGTGATGCCGCCGAGCGGCATCCCAGATTCCACGATGCGCCTGCCAAGCCAGAACTCTTCAAACGCTTCGTCGAAACCGACAAACTGCGAGGGACTGCCGGCGAAGATCGACCTGGCCGCATTCCTGAAGTCGGTCGGTGAAGAAAGGCCCACCACCGCCGCCGCGCGGACCAAATCGTCCGGCTGCGTCTGTACCGTAGAATACCCCCTGCCTCGCAGGAAGTGCCCGAACTCCACGAACGCCCTCAGCAGCGAGTCTCCGTCCAGCCCCGAGGGCGGCAGATTAGACTCCGGCGGCGCGGCCAACCATCGCCTCGATCCCGGCGGCGCGAACGTGAAGCTGGTCCTCCTGGTGTTTCAATAAGCAAGTCAGCGTTTGCTCGACCGTATCCGGGTCAAGCTCTGGACAGCCCAGCTCCAGCAGCGCCCGCGCCCAGTCCAGTGTCTCGGCTATTCCTGGAACCTTGTAAAGGTCTTCGTCGCGCAGCCTCTGCATGAACTCCGCCACCTGACGCGCCAGCCGGTCGGGCAGCCCCGGCGCCCGTGCGCGCAGGATCGCCAGCTCCTTCTCGACGGATGGCAGGTCGATCCAGTGATACAGACAGCGGCGCTTGAGCGCGTCGTGTATCTCCCGCGTGCGATTGGAAGTGATAATCACCGTCGGCGGAACGCGCGCCGCGATGGTCCCGATTTCCGGGATCGTGATCTGGAAGTCCGCCAGCAGCTCCAGCAAAAGCGCCTCGAACTCGTCGTCCGACCTGTCGATCTCGTCGATCAACAGCACCGGCGGACTCTGCAATTCGTGATCTATCGATTCGAGCAAAGGACGCCTGATCAGGAACTCTCGCCCGTAAATCTGCCCAAGCCCGTCCTTTTCATCGAATCCCTCGCCAGCCGCGCGAATGTGCAACAGCTGGCGGGCGTAGTTCCACTCGTAGACCGCGTGGTTGACGTCGATGCCCTCGTAGCATTGCAGGCGGATGAGCCGCGTATCGAGTGCGGTGGCCAGCGCGCGGGCGACCTCGGTCTTGCCGACCCCCGCCTCACCCTCCAGCAGCAGCGGCTTCTCAAGCCTGCTCGATAGAAATACCGTCGTGGCGAGCGCCCGGTCGGCTACGTAATTTTGCAGTCCAAGCCGGGACTGCACGTCCTCAATCGACTCGAACGCGTGTCCTGTTGTCAAAACGGCGCTATCGCCTATCAGTCAGATAGCAGGCTGCAACGCGGCGCACTCCAGGCAAGTGACCACGCATCACAACCCTCGGCGTCTTTAGGCGGCGCGCGACCACGCCTCCGCTATGGCACGCCGCGCATACACCCGCGCGGCGTGTTCCCGGTATTCGGTCGAGGCGTGGATGTCCTCCAGCACGTCGAATCCCGAAGCTGCGTCTTGCGCGGCTTCAGCGATCACTTCGTCCGACAGCTCGCTTCCAACCAGCGCCGACTCCACTCCCGAGGCCCGGCCCGGCGCGGCCCCGAGTCCGGTCACCCCCACGCTCGCGGAGGTGCAGGTCCCGCCGTCGACCGAGATCAGCGCCGCGATCCCCACGATCGCGTAATGCGACGCCGGATTCGGCAGCTTGGCATACGACCACCCGGCGCCGGCGTCCGGTACCGGGATTCTAATGCCGGTCAGGATCTCGTCCGACTCAACCGCCGTCGTAAGCAGATCGACGAAAAAGTCGTCGATAGCCACGCTGCGGCTGCCGCCGGCGCTCTGAAGCTCCATCGTGGCATTCAGGCAGACCATGGCCGCCGGCAGGTCCGACGCGGGATCGGCGTGCGCGAGATTTCCTCCCACTGTCCCAACGTTTCGCACCTGTGGATCGCCAATCACCGACGCCGCCGCCGCCAGCAGCGGCAAACGGCTGGATATGACGTCCGAGTGCACGAGCTCGCTGTGAGTAACGCGAGGTCCGATCTCGATAACTCCGTTGGACTCCGAGATCTGATCTAGGCCGTCGATCCGACCGATGTCGATCAGCACTTCAGGTTCGGACAGCCTCAGCTTCAGCAGCGGTATCAGGCTGTGCCCGCCGGAGAGGATCTTCCCATCGTCCTGATGCTTCGATATGAGTGCCAGCGCGTCTTGAAGCGAGTCAGGAGCGTAGTAGTTGAATTTAGGTGGTATCA
>JAPOVO010000400.1 GCA_026708165.1 Chloroflexota bacterium
GGGCAAGCTGCCATATGACGAGAGGCGCGAGGCTGCGAGCCGAGAAGAACGAGTCCGGGAACGTATCCGACGAGGCCTCGTCCCTCCCCGACAAGGCGTCGTCCAGCAGCTTGAGAAGGTACTCGCGAACCTCGCCGAAGTCGGGGGAATGTTTCCAGATCACGCGCTCATATGCGAACGTGCCGGGGATGATCTCGCTCACGAAGATTGGCCCGATCGGTATTGGATCGAGCTTAGGTTTACCCCATGAGACGTATGACATGTTAGTGCAGTGTGTGTACGCAGGGTCCGGGATGCCGCGTGCCTGATCTCGCAATACTGTTTCTCGGGGGCGTTGTCGATAGACCGCCAATACTCGATTTCGCCCCGCGCTCCCCGGGTGGCGCGATTGAACCAGCAGTTCATGCAGTTGTCGCTTCCACCGTTTGGCATCTTGGCCAGCTCCTATCCGGCAATTGCGTGGTTAGCTACGGTCAGGCTTGCCAGGGAGCGCTAGCGCTTTCGGTCTGAAGTGTCCTCGAAGATGGTTGAGGCCCAGGCGGCGGCGGTTTCGTGCTGATGCTCCATCAGCCAGAGCTTCAGCGGTACATCCTCATCGATGGGTTCGTAGCGGCGGTAGTCGCTCGTGGCCGCGCCGAGCAACTGCCGGCGGATCGGGGAGGCGCTTTCGAGCATTTCGGGCGTGATAGTCATAGGGTCCCGATTTCTAAGCCACCGGTAGGAGTAGCCGTACACCATCGTTTTGCGGATGTCCTGCGAGTTGTTGGGCGTCGCGGCGTGCCATAGCCGCCGATCGAAGTAGAGGGCCGTACCGGGTCGGGCGAGGACTTCGATTGCGCCGTCCGGCTGGCCGATACCGTCGGGCGGCGACTCGACGTGTCGCTTCAAGTGGCTTCCGGGGATTACGCCGAGATTTCCCTTTCCCGGTTCAGACACGTCGGTGAGGTGGTAGAAGACCTTCAGCGAGAGGCGAGGCGGCACTTCGAGCTCGAGAGTGTCCCGCGTGATGCCGGGCGAGTCCTGATGCCATACGAACGTACGGCCGCGTGGACGCTCGGCTTCGGTAACCGGAGGAGTGATCTGGAAGTGGGTGTGGTAGAGGAACAGGTTCCAACCCAGAATGCCCCAGACTTTGGGGAAGACTCTCGGATTGTCGATGAGGTCGATGAATGCGGGGTCGAGGGTAAGGAAATCGGAAATCTGCAACCGGCCGGGAATGTCGAGGCTGTCCTCTTTGCCAGTGGCGCGCTGGGCGTAGATTCGGTCGATCGCCCGCGTATAGGTCTCGATTTGCTCGGTGGTCAGAGCGTCATCGACGAGTATGTAGCCGTCGCGGTCGAACTGCTCACGCTCGGCGGGTGTTAGCGAATGTGTCAGGCAGCCAGGGTCCACTTCGTATTCCCCAATTTACCGAGGCCGGACTCATACAACCCCGGATCGCCCGCAGGCGATTGAAGCGCTACTAACATTATATGTATACGGAGTTTTTTGGCCGGGTTGTTCAGGCGTTGTACGGATCGCCCGGATACGAGGAGATACCGGGTCCATGGAATACATATCGCTAGGCGCAACGGCGCAGCAAATCCCGAAGATCGGGTTTGGGACGTGGCAGTATCGCGGCGGTGCGGGAGTGCTCAAACGGGCCGCCGAGCTGGGGGCGGGCTTCGTCGATACGGCCGAAGCGTACGGGACCGAACCGATTGTCGGCCGCGAGATCGCTGGATTCCGAGATGACATGTTCGTGGCGACCAAAGTCTCCGCCAGCAATCTGCGCTACGACGACGTAATCGAACATGCGGAGGCGAGCCTGCGACGTCTTCAGGTCTCGGTAATCGATCTCTATCAGGTTCACTGGCCGAATCCCGACATACCGATAGCCGAGACGATGCGGGCGATGGAAACCCTTGTTGCCGAAGGCAAGGTCCGGTTCATCGGCGTCAGCAACTTCTCTCCCGATCAGATGAAGGAGACGCAGGACTCGCTGAAGGCCAACCCGCTCGCAGCGAACCAGGTCCGCTACAGCCTATTCGCGCGGGAAATCGAGGACGACGTGCTGCCGTACTGCCAGGAAAACGACATAACGGTGATCGCCTATACGCCGATAGCGCGAGGCGATTTTGACTCTCCGGGCGGGGGGCTGCGCGAAATCGCGGCGGAGATCGGCGCGACGCCGGCGCAGGTGATGTTGAGCTGGGTCATTTCGCACGAAGGCGTGATGGCGATCCCCAAGACGGACTCGGTGGAACGGGTCGACGAGGCTGTGGAGTCCGTCGACATCAAGCTGAGCGCCGACCTGAAGGAGCGTCTGCTTTGAGCGCGGCGCGTGGCAGAGGCATCTGCATTCTTGGATAGACTCTTAGCGTCAGGACACATATCCGAAGGGATCCGGGCCGTATGAAGCTGCTCATGTTCACCAAGCACTTGCAGGACCTGCCGTTGGAGAAGATGGCCGACGTGGTCCGCGACCTTGGATTCGACGGGCTTGACGTAACCACGCGAACGGGCGGCACCATCGCGCCTGAGGATGTGACCGAGCAGCTTCCGCGCGTGATCGAGGTATGCGCGGCGCGCGGGCTGGAAATCGGAATGCTCACGACGGAGATCACGAGCGCGGACCACGATCACGGCGAGGCTATCTTTCAGGCCGCTTCGGATGCGGGAATCAAGTTTCTGAAGCTGGGTTATTTCCACTGCGGCGATTTCGGCGGATTGTCCAGGCGGCTCGATGAGATACGCGGACGGTTGGAAGGGCTGGCGCCGATGGCGCGCCGCTATGGGGTAACGGCCTGCGTTCACACCCACTCGGGCGACACCTTTCCGCCGAGCGGGTCGCTGCTCTACCTTCTGTTGCAGGGCTTGGATCCCGACGAGATCGGGGCTTACGTCGATCCCGGCCACATGACGATCGAGGGAGGAGTCTCGGCGTGGAGAATGGGTCTGGACCTTCTCGCGCCGCAGATCAGGCTGGTGGCCGCCAAGGACTTCGGTTGGGTAACCGAAGACGATCCAGGTCTCGGAAAGCCGGCGTGGCTGAGCAAGCTCGTGCCGCTTTGCGAGGGGGTCGTGCGCTGGCCGGAAGTCTTCTGGTGCCTTCGTGAAATCGGATATGACGGCTATCTTTCGGTCCACAGCGAGTACCAGGGTTCGCACAGCTTTCGCGACATGACCACCGAAGAAGTGATCGACCAGACTCGCCTGGACATGGAATATCTGACAGAGGTAATCGCCGATTCCGCCGGGATCGCGTGACGCGATTGGAATATCCGAGTCAGGAACGCGCGGCTGAACGGCGGTCAGCCGACTAACGATGTAAGCCGGGCGGTACCGCGCTGTATCGACCGGACAGAGGGAGTGAGTCAAGGGAGGCAGGGGCATGTCAGGACGGCTTAGAGCAGGCACCGCCAAGATCGACATCACGGCCCCGTTTACGGTGCCGTACCTGGGCTATGTTCCGCGACAGGCATATTTCGAAGGCGTTCACGACCCGCTGCACGCCCGTGCGCTGTATCTCGAACGGGACGGTCAGGCGGCGGCTATCGTCTCGCTCGACCTGATCGGGGTGTCGAAGAATCTGCCCAATGGCGATCTCCGACATAAGGTGCTGGAGCGCGTGGGCGGTCGTTTGAACCTGACCGCCGACGCGCTGCTGTTTTGCGCGTCGCACTCGCACTCGACACCGGAGGTTGCGGGAATTACCTCGCTGCACCACCTGGACGACGCTCGCGCCTGGTTGAACGACCTAGCCGCCGATTTGGCCGGGTGCCTTGTCGATGCCGCAAACGCCGCGCAGCCGACCGAGATCAGGCTAGGCCGGGGGGCTATAGAGACAATTTCAGCCAACCGGCGAGTTCTCGACAAGAACGGGGTGCTTTACAAGCCGCCGGACCGGATTCCACCCGAGGACATGGCCCGGCCAGCACCGATAGATCCGGATGTGAACGTAGTGCGGTTCGACTTTGCGGACGGCAGCCACTCGGCGCTCTTGAACTTCACGTGCCACCCGACGACGGTACAGGTGAATCCGCTGGTTTCGGCCGACTACCCGGGCGTGGCGGCGGCGACAGTAGAAAAGGACTCTGAAGGGTGTCGCGAGTGCCTGTTTATCCAGGGAACCTGTGGAGACATCAACCCGATTGGCGGCAGCGCCGTTCCCGACTTCGAGGCGGTGGAGAGCAACGGGACCGCGCTCGGCCGGGAGACGATTCGAGTTCTCGATGAAATAGTGGGTTGCGAACCATCGCCGGAGGCGCCGCTGCGATTCTCGGCCCGTGAACTTGAGTTTCCGCGAAGGGAACTGCCCGGACCGTCGCCTCTGAGCGAACATGCTCAGTACGCGATAGGACGAGCGGGTGATCTCGTTGACGGCTTAACCGAAGCTGAGAGTAAGGAACGAGTTGATGAGCTCTCACAAGCGGCGAGGCAGACCCTGGTCTCGGCGCGGGTGATGATCGAGCAGCTGGCGGAGATAGCGAAGGGACATGACCCGATCAGGTCAACCCAGCACGTGATCCGGGTTGGAGATCTGGCGATCGTCGGCATCCCGGGCGAGCCGTTCTCGAGACTGGGCATGGCGATCAAGTCGCAGTCGCCCGCCGGCCTTACGGTATGCGCGGCGTATACGAACGACTACGTCGGCTACCTGTCGGATAGCGAATCGTTCGCGGAAGGGGGCTACGAGGTGTCGTTGGGTCCCTGGTGTCCGGTGGGACCGAGGGGCGGCGCGGTGGTCGTGCAAAGCGCTCTCGACCAACTCGCCGAACTCTGGGCCTGAGCCTAGCTGTCCCTGGAGGGCGGGCCTCTCCGTGCCGTCTCAGCGCGGGGTATGTCGAAAACCTCCACCAGGGTGAGAGAGTTTGCGTCGATCACCTGCACCGTGATGACGTTGCTTGGCCAACGGAGGGTGGCTCCGAATATGAACGGTCCCGATTTGTCGACCAGTATCGAGTCAAGGTGCGAGTGAAGCGGGACTACGCCTTCAATCTGTCCCGTTTCCAGGTTCGAAACGACTAACTCGCGCGAGCGGAAGGCGGAGGTTAAGAGCCTGCCGTCGTTTGTGACGGCAAAGATGGCCGGCACGTCGGGAGTTTCCAGGATCTCGGAGACCTCTCCGGTGGCGGTTTCCAGCTTGTAAACCCGTTTATTTACTCCGGAGAGAATCAGATTCTCGTTGTCGGTCGGATCGACCAGCACGTTGATGATCGTTGCGGGAATACGCTCTGCAATCGTCGCCTGTTCTCCTGTCGCCAAGTCGAGCATGTCGACGGAGCGTCCGGACCAGTTGACGAGATATAGATAAGGCTGCGAAGGCGACAGAACCGGCGGCAGGAAATAACGAGCAATGCGCTCGCGCAATACGATCTCACCGGAGTCGGGATCGACGATGTAGAGATGCGAACCGGGCGCGGATAGCTGATTCGAAGCCCGCGAGTCGATGACATCGCCAATCGCCGATCGACCGAGGTAGTTGTGCCATATTCCTACCCACATGCCCTGTCGAAGGGACAGCATCCAGTTTCCAACGGATCCCAACGCCCATAGCGAGTCAGAGTCGCCGGATCTGGCGGTTATCGCCTGGGGGTCTTGATCGACTGCCAGGAAGAACCCCTGGTGGAGGTTCCAGGAAGGCACTGAGGCGGGGGCGAAGCGGCCTTGAGGGATGGGGATGGTTTCACGAGTGGGAAGTCCGGAGGCGCGGTCGATACCGACGACGGTGGTCTCGCCGGTGTCGCTGAGGCCATAGGCGTAGAACAGGAGGCGTTTGCCGGGAGACTTTCGGAGGGCGATCTCGAATGCGGCCTTACCGGCGTCGGGGACGTCGATGGAGGCTCTGGCGATCTGGTAGTCGACCTTGCGGATGGTGATGCGCTTTTCACCTGGGCGGACACCGGTAAAGGAGACGGCGCCGGCATCGTCGGCGGCGTCGGTGGCGACTTGTTGACCGAAGGAGTCTTCGATGCGAACGAGGGCGTTGGGG
>JAPOVO010000271.1 GCA_026708165.1 Chloroflexota bacterium
ATAATTAACAGCAATCCCGAGACCGTCAGCACCGACTTCGACACCTCCAGCCGCCTCTACTTCGAGGCGCTCGACGAGGAGAGCGTCGCCGACATCATCGAGAACGAGACCAACGGCCGCGCGCCGCAGGTAGTCGTCCAGTTCGGCGGCCAGACGGCCATCAATCTGGCCTCGCCCCTCTACAACCTCGGCGCGGTCATCGCCGGCAGCGACTTCAGCTCCATAGACATGACCGAGGACCGGGAGAAGTTCGACGCGCTGCTGGAACGGCTGGGCATCCTGCGTCCCCCCGGCGCCACCGTGCGAAGGATCGAGGACGCGCTGGAGGTGGCGGACCGGCTCGGATTCCCGGTGCTGGCCCGCCCCTCCTACGTGCTCGGTGGCCGGGCGATGGAGATCGCGACCGACCGCGAGAGCCTGGAACGCTACGTGACGCGGGTCACCCAGCCCTCTCCGCGGCATCCCGTGCTGATCGACAAATACCTCGACGGCAAGGAGGTCGAGGTCGACGCCATCTCGGACGGCTCCGAAGCGCTGATTCCGGGGATCATGGAGCACATCGAGCGCGCGGGCGTTCACTCCGGCGACAGCATGGCGGTCTATCCGGCCATGGACATCAGCGACTCCGCCCGGCAGAAGATCATCGAGCACACGCAGAACATCTGCCGCGCCATCGACGCTCGCGGACTCGTCAACATCCAGTACGTAATCTGGCGCGACGAGGTCTACGTTATCGAGGTAAATCCCCGCGCAAGCCGCACCGTCCCCTTCCTCAGCAAGGTGACTGGCGTACCGATGGTGCGGCTAGCCACCAACGTGATGCTCGGCAAGACGCTCCGCGATCTCGGCTACGAGGGCGGACTGTTTCCAAGCCCCGACCTCGTCGCGATAAAGGCCCCGGTCTTCTCGATGTCCAAGCTGTCGGGAGTCGATACGTTTCTCGGCCCTGAGATGAAGTCGACCGGCGAGGTCATGGGCATAGACGTCGATTTCGCCCCCGCGCTGTTCAAGGCCATGGCCGCCGCCGGACTCGCACTCGCCAGCCAAGGCTCCGTCCTGCTTTCCATCGCCGACCGCGATAAACCGGACTGCGGCGAAATGGCCGCGACGTTCTCAAAGTTGGGTTACTCGCTGCTCGCCACCGAGGGCACCGCCCGCTACCTCCGGGAATTGGGAATGGACGTGCAGACCGTTAGCAAGATCAGGACCGGCAAGCCCTCCGTGATCGACGCCATTCGCGGCGGTTCGACCGCGCTCGTGGTGAACACCCTCACCGGCGAGCGGGACATCCTGCAAGACGGCTTCCACATGCGCCGCGCCGCCGCCGAGGCGCATGTCCCGTGCCTCACTTCCATCGACACCGCCCGCGCTCTGGCGAGCGCGCTCGCCAACGGCCGGCAGGGTTATCGAGTGCTGCCGCTCGCCGACTACACAAGCTCAGCCCGCGCGGCCAACGGCGGCTGATGCCCGTCCTTGCGCCCGCTCGCGTAACGAGCAACGCGCAAATCTCGGACATCCTCTACTGGATCACCTTCCAGTCGCCGGAGATAGTCGCGTCATCGCGCCCCGGCCAGTTCGTGCACATGATCAACTCGGACTCGCAAGACCCGCTCCTGCGGCGTCCCTACAGCCTCTCGGCCATCGACCAAGAGTCGGCGCGCGCGTCGATCCTTTACCATGCGGTCGGTCGCGGCTCGGAGTGGCTTGCGGGGCGCCGGCCGGGCGATCTCATCGACTCGCTCGGACCGCTGGGCAGCACTTTCGAGTTCGCCCCGGGCTCCCAGCGCGTCCTGATGGTCGGCGGGGGCATCGGCATGGGACCGCTGATCGCGCTCGCCGGCGACGCCGAAACAGCGGGCATCGAGTGCGTTCTGTTGAACGGCGCCAGGAGCGCCGAGGGACTCGTCCCGCCGGAGTTCATTCCCGTCTCGACGGAGTTCCACGCCGCCACCGACGACGGCAGCTTCGGCGCGAAGGGCAGCGTCGTCGATCTGGTCGAGCGCTGGTTCGGCTGGTGCGATCAGGTCTTCGCTTGCGGACCCAACCCCATGCTGCGCGCGCTCGAAGTTAGCGTCAAACGCCTCAGCCCCGTCCACTCCTCCGCGCGCAAGCCCGTCCAGATGGCCCTCGAAGCCCGCATGGCCTGCGGCGTGGGCGTCTGCTATAGCTGCGTGCACCCGACCCGCCGCGGACCGAAACGCGTATGCACCGAGGGTCCCGTGTTCGACATGCGCGAGTTGCTATGGGACTGGGAATCCGGCATCTGAGCGGTCCGGACCGGTCGCGGGGCGGGGTGGCTCGATGAAGTCCGACGAGGCCCGGGGATTCGCCCTCATCGGCTCTGGAGCGGTCCTTCTCGGGACCGCCTCC
Source organism: Chloroflexota bacterium (assembly GCA_026708165.1). Lineage (GTDB taxonomy): Bacteria > Chloroflexota > UBA11872 > UBA11872 > VXNJ01 > JAPOVO01. The sequence goes on from JAPOVO010000271.1 coordinate 2,371, forward strand.
ATACTTGTGCGCATAGCCTTTCCGATATCGGCGCTGGAAGTCGCGTTCGGACGTCTCGCCGTCGCCGCTGTCTTCGTCGCCGCGATAGCCTTCTTCCGGTCGGAGCTGCGGGGCTGGCTCGGCGACGCCCGTCCCTATTCGCTCTTCGGGGCGATCATGGCGCTCCACTTCATCACCTTCGTCGGCTCGCTGGCGCTGACCTCCATCGCCCACTCGCTCTCCATCGTCTATCTCGCTCCCGCCATCATCGCGATAGCCTCCGTCCGCGTGCTCGGCGAGCGGCTCCGGCCTCTACAGATAGCCGGGATCGTCCTCTCCATCATCGGCATAGCCGTGCTCACCGGATTCGAGCGTACGCTCACGCTGCGGATGCTCGCCGGCGACGTACTGGCGTTCGCCTCGGCGGTGTTCTTCGCCGCCTATTCGATCATCGGCCGCATTCGCCGCGCGTCGATGCCTGTTTTCGCGTACACGTCGCGCGTCTACGTTTGGGCCGCCATCTGGGCCTTGCCGTTCGCCCTCTACGGCGCTTTCTCGGACTTCGACCCAAGCGACTACACGTGGACTCGAGTGGGGGCCATCGCGCTCAGCGGCCTGCTTCCCATCGGGATCGGACGCACCCTCTACAACGCCTCGATGCGCTACATATCCGCGACAAAGACCAACCTCGTCGCCACCCAGGAGATCACCGGCGGCGTGATACTGGCCGCCATCCTGCTCGCCGAAATCCCCAGCGCCACCTCGATCATCGGCGCCGTCATCAACCTCGCGGGCATATTCCTGGTAATCCTCGGCGGCCGCCCCCTCCGCCGCCCATCCCGCCGCCGCTAGCTTGGAGAACGATGATTAACTCTTTTCCAAATAACGTCGATCAAATATCTGACATCTGCAATTCCCACGTCACTCTCGTCACTTCAGGCCCCCTTTCGTCATTCCGGCGAAAGCCGGAATCCAGAGGAGTGAATCATCAACCAACCGTCCGTCTACATAATGGCCAGCAGGCGAAACGGCACGTTGTACATTGGCGTGACCTCAAACATCGCTGAACGGGTCCGGCAGCACAAGGACGGCGCGGCAGATGGGTTTACGCGACGGTGCGGTGTGCACACACTTGTCTGATACGAAGGTCACCAGACGATGGAAGAGGCAATTGCACGAGAGAAGGCGTTAAAGGACTGGAAACGGCGGTGGAAGCTCGCGTTGATCGAAAGCGTCAATCCGGCGTGGCGTGACTTGTCATGCGAGTTGTTATGAGTCTGGATGCCGGATCAAGTCCGGCATGACGGGAGACCGTCCCCCTTCTTCCGCCGCTAACCCGGCGTGACGGTTTCCGGACGCTTCCCCACCTACGGCGTAAATGCCACCGTCGCTATCGTGCCGGAATCGGACCGGATATCGAACGCCCCGGCCATGTCTCTCGTAACAAGCTGCTGGATTATCTCCAGCCCGAGCCCGGCGTCGCGGTTTAAATCGAAGCCCTCCGGCAGACCGGGGCCGTTGTCGCGCACGGTCACCCTGACACGGCCGCCTTCCCGCCCGATGTCGATCTCTATCGAACCGCCCTTGCGACCGGCGAACGCGTGAATGATCGCGTTCCAGATCAGCTCGTTCACCACCAGCGCGATGACCATCGCCTTGTCGGCTTCGATCTCGACCCGGTCGCCGGCGACTTCCAATGACACGTTCTCGCCCGCCGCGACCATGTCCGACCTGACCATGTCCATGATCGCCTGAACGATCTCGACGATGGTTGTCACGTTCAGCTTGCGGCCCGACAGCAGGTCATGCACCGCGACCATGCCCGCGATCCGCCCGGCGCTCAGGTTTAGCAGTTCCGCGGCTTCGGTCGAGTTGGTGTGCCTGGCCTGCAGGGAGAGCAGCGACGCGACCGTCTGAAGGTTGTTCTTCACTCGGTGATGTAGCTCGCGTAGCAGCAGGCTGTTTCGCTCGAATCCGTCCCGGGTCTCCTGGTACAGGCGCGAATTCTCCATCGCTATCGCGGCCTGATCGGCGAACGCCTGCACCAGCCTCACCGCGTCGGGCGGGAACTCGTGGAAGTCATTTGTGTACAGGCTGATCCCGCCCAGCGCCTTGCCGCGAACGATCAGCGGCACGCACAGCATCGACCGGTACCCTTCCTGATGGATCAGCTCTTTGGAGACCGCCAGCCGGGGGTCCTCCAGCGCGTTGGTGACGATGATCGGCTCCCGGGTCTCGAACACGGTTCCCATGACGCCTTCGCCGATCCCGAGAGTCAGCTCTCGATAGGGATCGGAGAGTTGATGTGCGGCGACGATGGAAAGACGCTCGGTCTCCTCTCCCAGCTCGAAGATCGCCGCCTTGTCGGCGTCCACGATTGCCGCCGCGCGCTGCACTATGGCGTCCAGCACCTTGCGGTAGTCGAGACTCGAGGTAATCGTCTGCCCGGTGCGCTGCAACGTCGTCAGTTCGTCGATGCGCCGGTGCAGCTCCGCGTCCGTCTGCTCGTAGATGCGGGCGTTCCATATCGCCATCGCAAGCTGCCCGGCCGCCGTCTCCACGAACTCGATTTCGCCCGACGTGAAGTCCCGGAATTCGCGGCTGTGCATGCTCAACACGCCCAGCAGCCGGTTTACCGTAAACAGGACTATCGGCACCACCAGCATGCTTCGATACTTCTCTTCGTGAAGATCCGGTATGAAGTGGAACCTGGGATCGTTCCAAGCGTCGCGGACCGCTATCGGCTTGCCCAGTTCGGCGGCCATTCCGGTTATCCCCTCGCCGATGGCCAGCGATGCCTTGTCCACAAGCTCCGGGTTCATCCCGTAGGTCGCGTGCAGGACCAGCTGGTCGGTCTGCTCATCGAGTATGAACACGGAGCATTCGTCCACCTGCATAACGTCCGTAATCGCCTGTGCCGTTAGCTGCGTGGTCTCTTTGAGGTCGAGCGAAGAGTTGGCGGCGGAGTTGATTTTCTTGATGGCGTCGAGGCTGGCCTCGACGTTGCTCCTTGACTGGTCGTCGCCGTTCAAGACGGGCTGATCGGGGCCGCTCCAGGCTTCGGATATCGCCCCAAGCACGATCTTTGTCAGCCTCTCGTGCCGGCCTGTGAGCCCGTCCCCTGCATTTGCCGCGCCGTCGACCGCGAATGCTTCGCCGAGACCGGCGTTCAATGCGGCGCAGGCGTTCGACAGGATCGCGCTCAATTGCGCTCCGGTCCCCGCCCGCTCCTTCGCCGCGAGCCTGAGCTGGGCGATAAAGCCGGGGTCGTCGGCCTGATCGAGTGCTACGGCGAGCAACTCCGCCGGAGCCTTGCCCGCGCCGTCGGCGCCCCCTCCCGTCAGCCAGGCGCAGATTTGCGGATAGCTATCCCGTATCGCTTCGACGGAGACGCTGGCGCTTGAAGTCATTAAGAAGGCTTTTGGCTGTGGCTTCCCGAGCCCGTGAATCAGGCTGGTCGCGGTGACGTGACCCTATCGAAAAGACTACACCACCACGCGGCCTGAGACTCCTCTCGTCACTCTGGCCCCATTACCGTCCTTCCGGACCTGATCCCGAATCCAGAAGCCCAGCGACCGGCCCGGCTGGCCACCTGGATC
>JAPOVO010000429.1 GCA_026708165.1 Chloroflexota bacterium
GACCGAAGCGCCTCGGCTGGCAGTGGTGTTGGAAGCCAATGCCTACGAGTTCTCGAACTTCGTCAGTACCTGGGTCCGGTAGGCGGGGCTGACGGCGTTCTCGGTGAAGTCGGTGAAGATTAAGCGCAACTCGTCCTCGGACAGACCGTAGGCGCGGGCGACGAGCGCGTCGATTTCGGCTCGCATGTCCCAATGTTCCGCGTCGGTCACCGGGCCGCACTCGACACCAGCCTCGGCGGCGAAGTCGGTGAAGCGCAAGTCAACGCACGACAGCCGCGCCGCCAAGGTGCCGATGTGTTCCCAGGGGAGGTTGTCGGTCGGGGGGAAGGAGAGGCCGTAGAAGATGAAATAGTTCACATTGGCTTCAACATATCTGCGACTTAGCCAATCAAACGGAATGCTATTCATCACCGCTAAGGCACTCGCTTGAAAAATCGGAGCCCACCCAGGGAATGCAATACAGTTGACTGCATCCGTGAGAGGCACTAAGGGAGGTATCAAGCAGCCGATTACTGTCCTCGAGTTTGTTCTATTGGCCACTTTGCGAAAGGCTATTCGGGGAGAGACGTAGATTAGGGTTGACAGGTCATTCAACACTTCCTCTGGAAAAGCCCGGCGGAATTCCCTGGAGCGCCGACGCTTAGTTTGCAGGAAGTCTCGAATCGAGTCGGGATCTCCATATCCTGCCGGATCTTGCCCGTGTGGATCGTATTGGTCGAATGACGAACCCTTCCAAACTGGAACACGTCCCCTGCCTTCCGGATTGGTGAAAAAGCTCCGCTGCAGGGACGAGTCCAGCTCTCTATAAAGAAATGCACTCGACCGGGCAGTCGGACCTTGCAAAAGATTCTGGTTCTCGGGATTCTGAAAACCATCAAAGCGCACGCCCCGATGCAGCTTCCTCAATACAGTCACGTGCTCTTGGGTAGGTAACAGAGGCAGTTCCCACGTCGGCTCCCTCACACGGTCTTTCGCCGGCGCGGGAGTCCATACGGCGAGTTCTGACAAATCGACCTGTACGCCCGGACCGCTGATACAGTCGGCAAAATCGCGCTCATTGCTAGCAGGACCGGAAACAATCAGTAAACCGGACCCAACGGTGCCAACTTGTGCGGCCATTAAGGCGATCGTTGGATTCTGGGGATGTATATCGAATGCCCACCTGCCGGTATTCACTATGGCATCGATACGCCTCGGACGACATTTCTTGAAGAACCAACGTCTAAAGCCTCGGCTGCCATCGTTGAGGAAAGCAACTCGCGGCAGCACGACACCCATGTAAGCCCGTTTGCGGGCGATTGCGATGTCGCGTTCGCAGAAGAGCCTATACAGGTCTGTGTCCCCGCTGCCCTGCATGGCGTAGCCATTCTCGGGTCGAAAGAACTTGCGCTGGTCTTCGATCATGCGTTTGGCGTCTTCGATCTCGCGGCGCAACTCGGGCCTCTGCCGGAAGAGCCGTTCTGCACGTCTGTCTCTGTCCAAGCCGGAACTTAGGCCCCGGATACCAGGGTCATGGAGGGCCAGGAAGCTGGGCATCGCGAACTTGACTTTCTTCCATGGCGGGTTGCCAATCACCACGTCGAAGCCGCGTCGCTCGCGGTGGAAGACGCTGGGGAACTCCAGAGGCCAGTGGAAGAAGCGGTATTGCGCGGCCAGACTTTCGGCGCGCTCGATCTTGTCGGAGACTTGGCGGGCAAGTCTCCCGCTGCTTTCCACAATCTTCGAGACGCTGGTCTCCAGCGCGGGGCGCGCGCCATCCAGTCCGAGAGGCTCGGCAGTCCACAAGTCGAACGCCTTTCGCAGTCCGGCAGTTGCCTGTGCCAACTCCCCCGCCAACTCTTCGGAGCGCTGAACCTCTTCGGGAGTGCGGTCGGGGTTTTCGGCGAGCCTCACCTGGAGGTCCACGGCGCGGCGCATCGCGGCGTTAACGGGGCGCCCCGTCAACAAGGGGCTGTCCACGCCACCCACGACATCAGGGTCGGCGACGCCGATGAGAGCGTCACCGCACTTGAGGTTGCTGCCGAGGAAGGAGAGGGCCAGGCCGGGAGCGAAGGAGGACAGCCAGAGAGTGACATTGGCCACCTCAACCGCCATCGGCGAGACATCGACGCCGTAGATGCAGCGCTTGAGAATGAGCCTCCGTAAGAGGTCGCTGTCGTCTGGGCGCTGCGCCCAGTGCGGGCCGTCCTCACTCAGCTCGCTGATCTGCCGGCGGACGGCGGGCAGTCCGTCGATATCGGCGAGGAAAACGCCTATCCGGTCGGCCATCACGTCCAGAGCGGCCGTGAGGAAGTGGGCGCTGCCCATGGCCGGATCGACGACCGAGAAGTCGAACAACCGCCGGGCGGCTTGGTCGGGGTCCCGCTCGGCCAGACTTGCGATTCGCTCCAAGTGGTTTTCGAGAGCGGGCAGCAGGGAATGGTCGAGCAGATGGTCGACGAACTCGTGCCGCGTGTAGAAGACACCACCGGCCTTGCGCCCGCCCGCCTCGGCCTGGTAGTAGAGCTGCGCCCTGACGACCTCGGGCTGCTCCCCGGCCCGCATGGGACGGAACACGTCACGGCGAGCGTCGTAGACCAGATCTTCGGGCGCGCTGGTCAGCTGCAGAGTCAGCAGCGCCTCGTATATGGCTCCCAGGTGGCCGATATCCAAACCGGCGTAGTCGAGTCCCGGTTGGTCAGGCTTGTGAAAGGCGATGGCGGCGAGGGAGGGGGCGAGGTAGTTGTTTGTGATCGCACTGCTCTCCAGCAGCTCACTACCAAGCCGTCCGCAGCAAAGAGGCTGCCGTTGTAAGCGGGCACTCCGGCGGAGCGGTCGCCGGTACGCACCATTCGCACCAGAGTGCGCAGCCGGTCCCACAACTGGGTGGAGGTACGGCTGAGAGGCAGAGGAGGGTTGCGCGAGTCTTCGGCAAGCTGACGCGCGCTGTGCGGGCGGTATGCCGTCGAGCCTACCGGCAGATGACCGCGCGCCTCGACATGGAGCAGAAACATGACCCGGAAGACCAGCGTCAACGCGGCTTCCTCTATGGCACGGAGCTGGTCACGATCTCGCGGATCGACGCCCTGGGACTCGAGCCAGACGCCAAGCCCTCGCGCGATGTTGGGCAGGGCGTCCTTTATGAGCCGCTCCTCCAGGCCCTTGCGCAGGTCCTCGCCGAAGTCCTTCGCCTCCTGGACTCACTTGGTAAGCCATCCCTCTTCGCGAAGCGACTCCGGCGCCAGCAGACCGATATAAAGCCAGTCCTGCCCTTCAAGCTCACCTACGTCCAGCTCGACGTGTTGACCGGTCGCGGCCCCGGTGGGGGGCTGGCGCTTAAAAGCCCGAAAACGACCTTGAGCCGTGAGAATTCCCCAGAGAGCGCCTTGCCTTTCGCACTCCGCCAGCACTATTCCCTCGGGCAACGCGCCTTGACCGGTGAGGTGACCGAAGAGCGCTGGACTGTTGTAAGGATGCACGACGGCGACGGGCGCGTTGCCGTGCCGCAGAAGATAGCCACGCGAGAGCTGCTCGATCCGGTAGCCGAGTCCTTGAAGGAGGGACCGCCAGCCGAGGTCGCCTCCGCGTTCGACTTGTTCGGCGGCTTCGGCAAGAAGCTGCTTGTTCGCCGGCCAGCGCAGGCGATCACGCGCGAAGTGGGGCGTAAGCAGGTCTTTGACCCGAAGTCCGGGAACCACGGACTCTTCGAGGCGGTTGAACTCCCTCGCGAGGAACGAGGCGGCCTCGCGCATCGAGGAGTCACGGCTTTTCTCCAGGAGATCGATGACTCGCCCCGTGGGAAGCTCCCGCACGGGCCGGGCATCCTGCGGGCCGGCGGCTTGAACTTTTGATGGATCGTCGGTCGACGCGGCAAGCAGCACGACCGCATAGGGCGTGCGCCCTCTTCGCGCATCCCAAAGTCTCTTAAGCTCGGCCTCGCTTGCGCTCCGGTCGAGCCAGATCAGGTGATAGGCCGGGGTTTCCCAAGCCATGGCCGAAACGCCTTGCGGCGAAGTCCAGGACTGGCTCTCGCCAAAGACGGCTTCGAGGCGGGCCGTGGTTAGGTCAGGGGAGAACATTGATGTCTGCACGCGTTAATGTTACGTCAGTCAATTGGGTGTCGTGTCAAGTGCGTGTGTATCATCGTTAGAGAGAGTATTTGCGGCGCGGCGTTGCGCGGCGGAGGTGACTGGGTTGTCGACTTGGTCAATGCGACATAAGACCGCACCAGCCGATATTGAGCACCCTGTCTCCCACATCACTATGCTGATTGGCATCGTTTCACACTCCAGGACCGCGACATGGCTATAAAGCAGTTCGTTTTGAAGCACCTCCGCATCCTCATCCCGGCCGGGGTCGTGGCCGTGATCGCCGGGGCAGCACTCGCGTGGTGGCTTATTTCACCGCTCTTTATCGACAGAGTCGTCGACGAGGCGTTCCCGTTCGAGATGCCGAGCGAGGGCGAGATGGCGGACATGACTGATGACGAAATGAGCGACCTGCGAGCCGAGTTCAATGAGGCCATGCCCTCTGAGGCGGAGCTCGCGGATCTTTCCATGGAAGACCGCGAGGCGGTGCAGGAGAAGGTGATGACCGCCGCCGCGATGATGCCCGACAAGCCGATGGAAGAACCGATGCCGGACCCAGCGGAACCCGTGGCTATCTTGACGGGGAACTTCATGGACGCCGACCGGTTTCACCAAGGTTCGGGCGTCACGAAGGTATTCCGTCTACCGGATGGCCGAACAATCCTGCGGTTCGAGGATTTCAACGTGACGAACGGACCGGCGCTGAGCGTGCTGCTGTCGTCGAATCCGACGCCCGCCGCGGACGGCGACCTGGGGGACTACGTCGACCTGGGACCGCTGAAAGGGAATATCGGGAACCAGAACTACGAGATCATGGACTCGATCAACGTGGACGACTACAAGAGCGTGATCATCTACTGCGTTCCGTTCCACGTGATCTTCTCGACTGCGACGCTGGAGCAGCCTTAGTCCGTAAGTCGGCGCAGTCTGGTTGGGGGAGTTCGTTCGGTCAATCGTTGACGCTGTGCGGCAGCGGCGTATGAGACAGCGCCCTGTTCGTCGTTCCCCTAAATGGTCGCCGGATACTTCACACGGAGCCGAATGACGGGTTGGAGGACTGTGCCTCCTCATCCCTTCGGCAAGCTCAGGGCAGGCTCTAACCCTCTCCGACGTGGGGGAGAGGGGATGAAGCACTGGACTCTGGATTCCGGATCAAGTCCGGAAAGTCGGATGGGGCATGGCGGTGGAAGATGGCTTTCCTGCCTCGACGGCCCGAAAGACTGCCCTCTATGCAAATCTCGGAGGCGACTAGAATCTGGATACGGTCCGGGGGGTTAGCCGGGAGGATTGAGATGACCGACGAGCGCCTTGTCTACAAGAGCGGGGACTTCGTACCGGAATCGGAGGCGTCGCTATCCATCTTCGACTCGGGCGTCGGCTCAGGGCACATGGTGTTCGAGGTAACACGCACCTTCAATCACAAGCCATTTCGCCTGTCAGGACCGAAGAGCCACCTGGAGCGCCTCCACGCCTCGTTGAGATGCGCCCAGATCGATTCGGGCATGACTCCCGAAGAACTGGAAGCGGCCACGTTCGAGACGATCGAGCGCAATCTGCATCACTTCGGCCCTACTGACGACTTCTGGATCAATCACTACATATCGAACGGGACAGGCGGCAGGCCGTCGGTTCTCATATACGTCCGGTCGCTTGCGGGCGTATTGGCCGAACGCGCCCATTTCTACGACGAGGGCCTAGACGCGGTGATACCCACGCAGCAGTCCGTACCGGCGCGCCTGATCGATCCCAAGATCAAGAACACCAGCCGGCTGTACTACAGGATCGCCGACGTGCAGGCCAAACAGGTCTCGCCCGACGCGTGGGCATTGCTGACCGACGAGGACGGCTTCATAACCGAGGGGAAAGGGCCCAATT
>JAPOVO010000392.1 GCA_026708165.1 Chloroflexota bacterium
AGCGGGTGTTGCCGAAATGGAGACCTCAATCAACGAGATTCTTGGCAAAGCCGCCGAAATGATGGGGTAGGCGAGATCAGCCGCGTGGAGCGCGTGCGGGCACTGCCCGCGCGCGCTCCCGGTATATCTCTCTGATCTGCAACACGAATGCAACTAGCTGGCGCGTCACCATCCGGTAACCGGCCCCGCTGGGTGCGCGACCTTCAGCGGGACGCCTTGGGCTACAGCTTCGCCGGCCCCGCGGTCATTCTGCTGGTCATATTCTCCATAGTCGCTATCGTCGTCTCGTTATGGATCAGCTTCCATGAATGGACGTTCCTGCGGGACGAACGTCCCTGGGTAGGGCTCGAAAACTACGCCAAAGCACTCGACGATCCGGTCTTCGGCAAGGCTTTCAGGAATACGGCCAGATATGCGGCTATCGTCGTCCCCGCCATAACCGGGCTGGGTCTGCTGCTGGCGCTGATCGGCAACGAGGCCCGGCAGGGCAGGGCGGTCTTTCGGACGATCTTCTTCATTCCGACGCTGACGCCGTTGGTAGTCCTCTCGTTCCTCTGGATCTGGCTTTTCGAGCCGACCGGGTCGTTCAACATTGTCCTGGAGAAGCTGGGGCTGCCGACGCCGAACTGGCTTATGGACCCAGTCATGGCGCCCTTCGCGATCATCATCATGTCCGTCTGGGCGCACGTGGGCTACTACATGGTGATATTCATGGCGGGGCTGGCCGACATTCCCCAGATCTACTACGACGCCTCCGAGGTCGACGGCGCCAACATCTTTCAGCGCTTCTGGCACATAACGCTGCCGTTGCTTCGGAATACCCTGATATTCGTAGTCGTGATACTGGCGATCGGCGCGTTCCAGGTTTTCGACCAGGTCTACCTGATGACCAGGGGCGGACCGGACAACTCGACCGAGGTCATGCAGGCGCTGATCTACAAGCAGGGCTTCGAGTTCTTCCACATGGGCTATGCGTCCGCAATGGCGTGGTATCTGTTCGCCGCGATAGCGTTTTTCACGGCGATTCAGATGAGAATCTTCCGCTCACAGCAGCTCTATTGATGGACGACGGTAGGAGAGTCACCAGTTGAGGATAGCGGGCGTTTCATCCCGAACCGACACGGGGCAACTTGTAAAAGAGCGCCACTCAACCGCCTGGTGGGTCGGGAACATCTCCAAGATGACGGTCGTCTATACCATCCTGATCATCACCGCCCTCGTCTTCCTCTATCCCTACTTCTGGATGGTCGGTAACGCCTTCAAGACCAACGAGGGCTTTTACACCGATCCGTACCGCCTGATCCCCGAGCAGTTTTCGCTCGACGCGATGCGCGCCGCTCTCGGAATCGGCAGGGTCCACATCTACCTGAAGAACAGCACCATCTTCGCCGTCGTAGGCGTTGCGGGCCAGCTCCTCGTCGACGCGCTGGCGGCGTTTGCGTTCGCCCGGCTCAGCTTCCGGGGCCGCGACGTATTGTTCGTCCTCGTCCTTGCGACCCTGATGCTGCCCTACAGCGTCGTGCTGATCCCCTCCTACCTCATCGTCTACTGGTTCGGACTGGCCAACACTTACGTGGGGGTAATGCTCCCCGGATTCGCGGGCGCGTTCGGAATCTTCCTTCTCAGGCAATTCTTCCTGAACATTCCGAGCGAACTGGAGGATGCCGCGCGCATAGACGGCGCGACTACTTTCAGGATCTTCTGGCAGATAATCGTTCCGCTCGCCAAGCCGGCGCTCCTGACCCTGGGCCTGTTCATCTTCATCTTCCAGTGGAGCTCGTACGTCTGGCCGCTCATCGTCCTGAAAGATTGGGACAAATACCCGCTCACCGTGGGCATAGCACTGTTTAGATCGACGACGTGGACATACTGGCCCAACATACTCGCGGCAACGACGCTGGGCACTCTTCCGTTGATCGCGCTGTTCCTGCTGGTTCAGCGCTACATAATCGGCGGCATAACCCTCTCGGGTCTCAAGGGATAGCCGCCAGCCGTCTACGTCCAGTCGAAGGCGATTCCCATCCAGTCGGTGCCGCCGCGAAGAATCATCTCGTAAGTCGCGGCTGCTTCTTCGATCCGCGGTCGATGCGAAACCAGGTGGTCCACCTTCAGCCGGCCGTCGGCGATGAGGTCCAGTATCACCCGCCGGTTGCGGCGCTGCGTCCAGGGGTAGTAATGGTTGCCGTCGATGGGAGCCCTGGGCTGCCAGATACCGTGGATCGAGAGCTCTTTGTGTTGCAGCTCGGTCCATAGGGAAATATCCACCGTACCCGGCAGGCTTCCGACGATCACGATATTCCCGCCCAGCGCCCCGATCTTCAAAAGCGTCTTGAGAGTGGCCGGATTGCGGGTCGCCTCCAGTCCCAGGTCTACGCCACGCCCCTCAGTAATCTCCATGACCGCCTCTTCGGTATCACGCGACGAGGCGTCGACAACGTGGTCGAAGCCGCTCTCCCGTGAGGACTCAAGCCGCTCCGAAAAGAGATCGACACCAATCACCGGGCAGCATCCCCCTATTCGCGCGAGTTGGCCGACGAGCTGTCCGACTACTCCTTGACCGATAACGGCACATGAGTCGCCAATCTGCGTGGAGATGTTGCGAAAGCCATGTATGGCGACGCTGCCGAGAATTCCAAACGTCGCCGACACGTCCGATATCGACTCAGGCACCTTCTCGATGTAATCAGGACGATCGCCGCCCAGGTCGAGCATTGTGTACGTCGAATGGATACCCATCGTCAGCACCCTGTCGCCGGGCGCGAAGCCGTCGACGTTCCGTCCCACCTCCACGACCTCGCCGACATTCGAATACCCCGGATACGCGGGCCAGGGAACCTCAGTCAGCGCCCGAGGACTATCAAGCGGCAGGGCGAGCATGGTCGTCTCGGTACCAGCGCTTATCAGGCTGGCTGTCGTTTTGACCAGAACCTGGTGCCCCGACGGCGCTTCTACTTCGTAATCTTCAATCTCGACGACCCGCTCGTCGACAAATACGATCCGTTGCCCCTTCACTGGCGATTCCCTTTCGATGCTAGCGACGTACGGAACGAAGTTTAAGCCTTACGCCCGATTCGCGATTTGTCACGCTGCACGACGTGAGCAGATCGGCCCTCTCACCGTTAGTACGGAAATGCGGTTGTGACCTGCGGAAATCTGCAAGAGACACGGAGGCAAAGGCCGACAGCCTTGCAGAGCGGAGGAGACTAGCTGGGCGGAACGCGGACGATATCGAGCGGCGGAATTTCGGAGATGATGCCGTGCCGGCAAGCGCGTGAATAGAGTTCGCGCAGAGCTGCTTCACCGTCAGCGCCCATGTCGACGGTCAACTCGTTGACGTACATTTTGGCGAACTTCTCGCCCCGCTCGGCGTCGATGCCGCGACCGAATTCCAGCGCGTAGTCAACCGCGTCCGCGTTGTTCGCAAAGGCCGCGTCGATGCTGCGGCGAAGCGCCCTGCCCAGAGCAACGTGCCACTCATTGCCCAGGTCACGCCTTACGCAGTCCAGCCCCAACGGGAGCGGAAGTCCGGTCTCGTCATACCATTTTTCACCCAAGTCCAGGATTTTCGTCAGGCCGGCATCGACGTAGGTCAACTGCCCCTCGTGAATCACCACCGCGGCGTCAAGCTCGCCCGCCGCAACGGGATCCATCACGGTGTCGAATGGGAGCTGAACAGCCTCGACCTCGGGCAAGAAGATCTTGGAGAGCATGAAGGCGGTGGTGTTCACGCCGGGCATCGCAACCCTCCCGCCCCGCAGGCTTTCGACGGAACGATCGCGGTTCGACACCACTATCGGTCCGTAGCCGAGGCCCATCGACGCCCCACACGAGAGGATTCGGTACCTGTCGGCGACTTGCGGATAGACCGCCGCCGATATAGCCGTCATTTCAAGCTCGCCCCGCATTGACCGAGCGTTGAGGCTTTGAATGTCCTCCAGGACTTCCGAATGTCCCGCCGGCTCAGGCCCGTCAATGCCGACGATCCCGTGGGTGATCGCATAGAACATATAGGCGTCGTCGGCGTCGGGACTGTGCCCAATCTTGATTTGCCGCATTAGCGGAAGTTCAAAGACGGCGAACCATCGGTGCCAGGTCCACGCAGGGGTAGGGTCGGCAATGGCCGACTATGCGACAACCGCCGCCGGTTCCCTGTCGAACACGCGCAGCGTTTCGTACTGACTGTTGCGCTGGGCCGGGATGAATCCGGAGTCCCGGATCATCTGCCGCACCTCTTCGGCAGTGGTGCGGTTATAGTGACCGGCCTCGTTCATTACATTCTCGTCGAACAAGGTACCGCCGAAATCGTCGGCGCCGAAATGAAGGGCGACTTGCCCCGTCTTCTTGCCTTCCGAAAACCACGAGGCGTCGACGTGGTCGAAGTTGTCCAGATACAGCCGCGCTACCGCCAGCAGCCTCAGGTAGCGATTGGGGCCAGCCCGCTTGCCTTTGATCCGACGCCCCAAGGGTGTCTTGCCAGGGCTGAAGCTCCATGGCACGAAAGCATGAAAGCGGCCTCTGTGGCCTTCATCCTGCAAGTCCCGGATACGGTCAAGATGCTCGATGATGTCGTCATCGTCTTCGACGTGGCCGTACATCATGGTCGCGGTTCCGCAGAATCCGACCTTGTGGGCGCTCCGCTCGATTTCGATCCACTCATCCGCGTCCATCTTCAGCGGACTGATCTTCTGTCGTACCCGGTTGGTCAGGACTTCCGCCCCGCCGCCGGGAAGCGTGCGCTGGCCGGCGTCCCAAAGCGCGCCCAGGACCTCCTCGTAACCAAGACCGGACACCTGTTTCATCTCGTATATCTCCGGCGGCGACCAGAAGTGCGGAGTCACGTCGGGATAGGCTTCCAGGCTGGCGCGCACCATGTCGGTGTAATAGCTGAATGGAAGCTCTGGGTTTAGCCCGCCCTGCATCAGAACGGTCGTGCAGCCGAGGTCACGCGCCCGGCCTATCGCCTCCACCATCTCGGCGATGGTATGAGTGTAGGCGTCGGACGCAGTGCTGGTGTGGGGGCGGTAGAAAGCACAGAAGCTGCAATAGGCGTCGCAGAGGTTCGTATAGTTCAGATTCGTATCGACGACGTAGGTAACGACAGGCTCCGGGCTGCGGACGAACCTCACCTCGTTTGCAAGCGCCCCCAGCTCGAGCAGGTTGGCTTCCACGAGGAGATGAGCACCTTCAGCGGTAGTCAAGCGGTCGCCGGCCAGGACCTTCGACCGGATTTCGTAGATCATGCGGCGCTGACCTTTCGCTCCAACTCGGAATCCAACTCTCTGAATCTCCGCAATCCTTCAAGCTCGGCGTCGCCGAGACGATAGACGAAATTCCGAATATACGAGCCGGTTTGCTCCAGGCTCAGTCCCGGATCGGTCCTGCGCCGGTGAATGGCGGAAGGATTAGAGAGGTTGGAAGTCAGACTCCTATCGAAGTAGTCGGCAACCGTCTCCCTGTCGGCGTCAGAAACGTCACCCGCGGCGTACCAGCGGGCAAACACGAACGGCAGGCCTGTCGCCTTCTTCCACTCGTCCGCAAGGTCCGCGACAACGGGGTACTCGTCCGACGGACGCATGTTCCGCAGCGCCTCATCTCCTATCAAAAGGACTGCGTCGTTGTCGGCGTCGATCGAAGCGAATCGCGTCTGCGATTTCGCGCCGTTCCAATGGTTCAGGAGCACCCGGAGCAGTCGGACCGAAGTGGCGGTGTCGTCGATGATCCCGATCTCGCAGCCCGGGAGCTTCCCAACATCGACTCTGGACTTGATAATCACCGAGCGAGCGGGGCCGAAGCTGGCGATACCGAAGTTGCCGATCGGCTCGAACCTGCCGGGATAGTCAAACCTCGCCACCACCGGCAGCGGCGCGATGTCGACCTGGGGCCGCACGGGCAGGGGGGGCCTCACCCGCGGAGCGGCAACCGAGGCGTGGGCGGGCACCCCA
>JAPOVO010000347.1 GCA_026708165.1 Chloroflexota bacterium
GTGACGGCCATTGAGGGGCCAACGGGGGTTCGGCCCCAGAGAGAGGGGTTCCAGATGGCGTAAAGTCAGCGACAAGGCCGGCGTTTTGGGTCGCCTGGGTGGAGAAGTATCCCGACGAAACGTGCACGTATCTGTATCCCAGAGCTTTCAGCATTCGGCCAAGTATGTGGTCATCGACCGTTCCGATATCCTGAAGTCGTGCGGGCTCCTCGTCTCCAGCCACTTCACCGAAGTAGCTAACGTTCAGGGATGACGGGATTGACTGGTACGTGTGCGTGTAGTTGCTGCGAGCTTGTGGGGCCACGTAGAAGCCGCGGATTTCGAGTTGCTGCACGAATTCGCTGTTGTCGAACTCCGGAGGCGAACCGCTCCTGGGATATTCATCCAGGATGATGTAGTAGATGTCTCTAAGTTGATCTCTTGAGAGTCTGTCCTTAGCCTCGGCGAGCCGTTCGTCGAGGCCCGGGAAACCGTCGAAAGGGTCAACGTCTTGCGGTCGGCTGCCTGCGTAGGAATTGGTGGCGATGTAGTAAGTCGGCAACAGAACAAGCAAAACGCTGCCCAGGTTGAGCGTCAGACCCAGCTTGCGCGTGAGGCCGGGATGTCGAGTTAGGAGCGCCCCGAGACCGAGAACGGTCGGTACGCCTAATCCAAGAAGATACCTGTCATCGGCGTGATCGCCCAGCGCGACGTATATGTGACCGTATGAGAAGAACGCGATTCCGAGCAGACCCGTAAGCGCCGCCGCCACGGCGGCTGTTCTGAAGATGAGCCGCAATGCCGCGAAGGAGACCGTGACGGCCACCATGGTGACCGCGAAGACGGCGATCGACTCGGAGACGCGAAACAAGAACAGGTTGCTGGAGAGATAGTGCAATATCGCGAATGCGGGTATCAGCCACGGAAACACGTAGAAGGCGCGCCGCGCGGTTGATGGTCGAGCCGCTCGGCGGCCCTGCGGTAGTCGCAGGACCGCCCGAACCCGGCCGGCCAGGGACACAAACCCAAGTCGCATCCTCCGCGTGGCGTTGCGCAGAGGTCGGGACACCAGAGGCTGCGACAGTACCGTTATCGCGATTGCCAGCGCCGCGGCCGCCAGCCCTCCCGCCAGGCGCGCAAGGTCCGGCGTCGATCCCTCGAGAGCGGCCTGCCAACCCCTGCCCTTCCAGACGAACTCATGCGCGAGCGGGCCGTACTCCGTCGGCTGACGATGTATGGTCACAGACGCGCCAGTTCCCGGCTCGCTGGTCCCGAACATTACGTTGTAGTCCAGCTTCCGTTCCGCTCCGCGCTCCGTTGATACCCAGAGTTGCAACGTGAGTTCTTCGCCGGGGGCAGGCCGGTAGGGCGGGAAAACGAGAACATACGCATCCAATTGCTTGCTCGCCCTGATTGAAACTTTCACCTGCCGAACAGGCTCTTCGGCATTTCCGCGCAACAACGAGGCGACGACCGGCGCCTCGCCGCGGTCAAAGCGGGCGCGGGCCCAAATACGGACTTCCGAAACGATGTCGACGTCGTCCAGGACTTGCTCGACTGTTTGGTCGGGCCAGACGGGATCCGTGAGGTCGATGACCCCACCCGAAGACCGCGAAACGAAGCTTGTTTGGGGCAGCAGGCTCGCCAGCAGCCCAATACTCACCAGAGCGAGAACAGCTGGTATCAGCCGAGAACGAACCATGTTCACCGTCTTATGGCAGCTCCCACCTAACGGTGTGCACGACCGACCGACCGGATTCCTCCGGCTCCTGGTAGTAGGGAGACAGCGCGTAGATCGTTAGCAGCGTGCCGTCGGCCAGCTGACGGGTAGTCGGCCAGCCGTTGCTCGGACCGTTGCTGATCGATAGCTGGATGGGATGATCGAAGTCCCAGGTCTTGCCCATGTCGTTGCTCACGACCGCGCCAGTGCCGAACGGCAGGTGATAGTTGAGATGGGTGCAGAGGATTCGCCCGTCGCTGAGTAACGCGAGATGCGCGTGAACTTCGCTGTAGTTGAGGAAGTCCCTCGGTTCGGTCCAGGTCCGGCCTCCGTCGGCGCTTTCCATCAACACGATATGCCCCGCCGCGTGATCGTTGGGGACCGATCCGGGCGGATGAGGCGGGGAAGTGCCCTCGATGGGATGGTCGTACTCGAACCGGCTTGTCGCCAGCAGCCGTCCGTCGGGAAGGCTCAGGAAGTCGGACTCCACGAACATCGCGAACGAGTCGTCCCAGACCTCGACCGGCTCCAGTTCGGACCAGCTTCGGCCACAGTCCGAAGAGTGGCGCAGCCATGCGCGGCAGTTGGCGGGCGCATCAGTTTTGGACCATCCTTCGTGGGTGCCCACGCAGCGCATGATCGAGATCGTGCCATCGGACTGGAAGATCGGCCCGCGGACAATGGAAACCGACTGATAGCTCTCGCGCGGCGTTTCCATCGGAGTCATGTTCCACGTATGGCCGCCGTCTTCCGAGCGGCACACCGCATCGACACTTTCCCCCGTGAACAGCAGGCTTCCGTCGTCGAGGCAAGTAAGCGAGTTTTCCTTGCCGAGAAGCGGAGTGTGCTCCATCGGTTCCCAGCTGGCGCCGTTATCCCTGGAGATGTGCAGACGCACCGGCCAGTTCCTGAGCTGCGGCTCTTCTCCGAAGAACTCGTTCGGCGTGCCCGTCGGATACGGACTCGCCATCGAAGGATGGAGCATGTCGACCGGCGAAGCGATGATGTCTCCGTTGGGAAGGATTGCCATGCTCGCTTTATAGAGTCCCCGACCACCCATCTGCGACCTGACGGCGGGACGCTTCGAGAGCTGCGCGACCGAGTGGTAGTCCAGTCCCGTGTAACCGGTCAATCCGGCAACGTAATACTCCCCCACGCCGGCTGGTGACCATTCAAACGGCTCGGTTGGTTTTTCGATCATATTGCCCTCCCACATCATCTGCCCGATGGCCGAAAGTACCACGCCCCGCCGTAATCCGGCGGATTGCCAATGGGTCGAATGAGTCTGGTGCTAAATTACGCGTCATGCAACTGATTTCATCGAGCGCGCTTCCTTTCTCGCCCGCGCCCAGCCGTCACCCGTCCATCCGTGCGCCACGACGCACATGCCGCTCAGGAGGCAGTCAGCCGTCATGAATTTCATAGTCGTCGTCTGCGATACCCTGCGCCGCGACCACGTCAGCGCATACTCCGCGCAGCCCGAGCGCTGGGAATCGGGCGGCGAGTGGGCGGTGGAGACACCTCACTTCGACCGTTTCGCCCGCAATGCCTGCGTGTTCGAAAACGCCTACATTGGATCGTTTCCGACCGTCCCCAACCGACGAGAGATATTCACCGGACGGTCGGTTTTCACCTACGCCGAGTGGGCGCCGCTTCCGGCTTCGGAGGTTGTAATCTCCGAGACACTCGCGAACGCCGGCTACACAACCATGCTCATTGCTGACACTCCGCACATCTTGCAGCGCGGTTTTCACTTCGACCGCGGATTCACCGCCTGGGATTGGATCAGGGGCCAAGAAAACGACCGCCTCCGCACTGATCCGCAGCGAGTGGAGTTGCCCTCCGCGCCCCATAAGCTGCGGGAGCCGGAAATGACCATGGGGCAATACCTTCGCAACATCGCCGACTGGCAGGAGGAAAGCGACCGGTTCTGCCCGACCACCTTCACGCGGGCCAGCCATTGGCTGGAGCAAAACGCCAAGAACAAGCCGTTCTTCCTACACGTCGACACATTCGACCCCCACGAACCCTGGGACCCCCCGCAATCCGATGCGGACCGCTACGACCCCGGCTACGAAGGCGAGCGCGTTACCTACCCGGTATACGGCTACTGGGAAGATTTCCTGAGCCCGGCTGAGCTGCGACATTCGCACGCTCTCTATTGCGGCGAGGTCTCCATGGTCGACCGCTGGTTTGGCCGTATCCTGGACACGATGGACAGGCTCGACCTCTGGGACGACACGGCGCTGATCCTCACCTCGGACCACGGGTTCTACTTCGGCGAGCACGGAATCATCGGCAAGAGCATTATCGAGCCGAACGGACCCGTTCGGCCCCATCCGCTGCTCTCCGAGGTCGCCCGCATCCCGTTGATCGCCCATATTCCCGGCATAACCGAACCGGGAATGCGGCCCGGCGGCTATATCCAGCCGCTCGACCTGATGCCGACGTTCCTGGAGTTGGCAAACCTCGATGCGAGCGAGGTGGCGAACGGCCGGTCTCTCGTCCCGCTGATCACCGGCCAGACCGACAAGCTGCGTGAGTTTGCGGTCTCGTCGCACAGCATCTGCGTCCCGCTAGCAGGACGTCCGAGCACCATTGTCACGCCCGACTGGACGCTAGTCTTGGGAGCTCCGCGTTCGGCTTCGGAGACCAGCAGCGGGTCGCAAACCGACACTGAAGTCATCGACAGCCGCCGCCGCAGAGAACAGCCCAGCGATGCCGCCACCTGCCCGCAGCTCTATGACAACCACGCCGATCCCGGCATGACCAGAAACGTCATCGAGGACCATCCCGACGAAGCCGGCGAGCTTCGAGACATGTACATCGGCTACATCGAGTCGGTCGGAACCGCGGAGGAATATGTCGCCCCCCGCCGCCAAGCGCGGCTACATTAGCTCTTCGATTTATCTCGCCACATTTGCGTGTCCACTGACAGGCCCCAAATGGCGACGGGCTAGCGGTGCGATGACCCGCTGCTTGTATTCATTCGCTCCGGCTATCAATATACGGGTTGCGAAATCGTGCCACAGCCGACTGTTCCGGATGCAGTGAAGGACCTAGCTTTGAGCCGACTCAAAATCGGCGTCATCGGGTGCGGGGCAATAGCCCAGATTCAGCACCTGCCGCATCTGCGCGAGCTTGACGACCAGTTCGAGATCGGCGGAATATGCGACATCTCGGAGTACCTCCTGGGTGAAGTCGGCGACGACTTCCACGTTCCCGCCGCCAGGCGATTCAGCGATTATCACGAGCTTCTGGCTAGCGACATCGACGGGGTGATCGTCTGCTCCTCCGGCAACCACGTCGCGCCCACGCTGGCGGCAATCGGGGCGGGCAAGCACGTGCTCGTCGAGAAGCCCGCGTGCACCACGGTCGACGAGGCCCGCGAGATGACGCGGACCGCCGAGGAGGCGGGCGTGGTTTTCATGGTCGCTTACATGAAGCGATACGATCCCGGATTCATTTTCGCCAAGCAACGGATCGCTCACATGGGAGAAGTGAGCTTCGTGCAGGTCAACCACTTTCATCCCGATAACGAGCTGCACACCGCCGAGTTCAGGTTTCACAGGGCAATCGACATACCTCCCGAAGCACGGGAAGCCGCCCTGGCTGAACACAACGCCGAAGTTGACGCTGCTCTCGGATTGCAACCGGCCAGTCCTGATCAACGAGGCGCATTCAACCTGATTCTCGGGAGCCTGATTCACGACATCGGAAACCTCCACGGGCTGTTCGGACCGCCGGAGCGCGTGTTGCATACGGAAATCTGGCTCGGCGGACGGGCCGTATCGACAATGCTCGAATACCCGGACGGCATACGCGCCGTGATGAACTGGGTCGATCTGCCCGAATTGTGGGACTTCGAGGAGACGCTCGCCGTTTATGGAAGTCGCGAGCGTGTGACCGTATCCTTTCCTACCGGTTTCGCGCGAGGACTTACGACGGACGTCACAGTTGTCGAAATCGACGGTGAGTTGAATCCGTCGAGAAAGTTCGCGCAGTGGCACGAGAACGCGTTCAAGAACGAGCTGGCGCATTTCGGCGACTGCATCAGCAACGGCCGAGAGCCGACTACTCCCGGACGCGAAGTGATCGACGATACGACTCTCGTTCGGGAGATCGTTCTGGCTTGGCAGGGTAATGGAGCAAACTGATGGGCTTCGAGGTTTTCGACTACCGAAACGATCTCAAGACCGGTTTCTTATCGCCTGGGTTCAGGTTCGGTTTGGTGGGGTGGGG
>JAPOVO010000462.1 GCA_026708165.1 Chloroflexota bacterium
ACGCGCACGCCCTGGAAGTGACCGGACGGGGCGGAGATGAGGTTCGCGTGGAGTTCGACTACGCGATCGTGGCGACCGGTTCGCGTCCGGCGACAGTCCCAGCGCTGGACCTCGATTCTCCTAGAGTCATGGACTCGACGGAGGCGCTCGCGCTGAAAAACGTGCCGAACTCTTTGCTGGTCGTTGGCGGCGGCTACATCGGCCTGGAGCTTGGAACGGTGTACGCGGCGCTGGGAACGAGCGTGACCGTTGTGGAGATGACTTCCGGGCTTTTGCCGGGCGTAGACCGCGATCTGGTGGACGTGCTGCAACGGCGGCTGGAAGGCGATCTCGACCGCATTTTGCTGAACACGAAGGTTGTCGACATCGCGGAAGGGGTTGAGGGGGTCAGGGTTGAGCTCTCCCCCGCGTCCGACGGATCGGGCGGGGAGTACGAGAAGGTCCTGGTATCGGTAGGACGCCGTCCGAACTCGGAAAACCTGGGACTTGAATCGACGGACGCGGAGGTTTCCGATCAAGGGTTCATAGTTACCGACAGCCAGCGCCGGACGGGGGAACCTAATGTTTTCGCCATTGGGGACGTGGCGGGGGAGCCGATGCTGGCGCACAAGGCCACCGGCGAGGCAAGGGTCGCGGTGGACGCGATTGCGGGGCGCCCGGCGGCGTTCGATCCGAGCGCGGTCCCCGCGGTTGTCTTCACCGACCCGGAGATAGCCTGGTGCGGTCTGACAGAAACCGAGGCCGACAGAGCGAACGTTAGAGTCGAGATCGCCACTTATCCGTGGGTTGCCTCGGGGCGCGCCGCAACGCTAAGCAGGCGGGATGGGTTAACGAAGCTGATCGTTCAGCCCCGGACCGAACGCATTCTCGGTATGGGGATCGTTGGACCGGGCGCAGGTGAGCTGATAGCGGAAGGCGTGCTGGCGGTCGAGATGGGGGCGCGGGTGAAAGACCTGGAACTGACGATTCACCCGCACCCGACTCTGTCCGAATCGCTGATGGAATCGGCGGGGGTGTTCTTCGGCGTCAGTCCGCACTACATCGCCCGCCGACGGGGCTGACCGATGCGTGGCTTCACCGGCTGCGGTCTGGGGAATACGCCGGGAAGTGGCGCGATAGTCCGTTGCGCAACCGTGAAGTCGAATGAGCGACTTAGAGTCCGAACCGGCAAGGGCAGGCGCGCGTGAGGGACTGGGGGTGCCTTCCTACAGGGTTGCCTTTGTTCATAATCGCCGGAGTGGTCACGCTGGTGGTCACGCTGGTCGCCGCTACGCTGATCGCTCCGCTGTTCGGTGAAAGCGTGCCACTCGAGGGCATTCTCGGCGAGGCTAGCCAACCGAGGTACGGTTATGGCCGATATGGCCGCGCACCCCGAATCGATACCGATATATTCCAATCCACCCCGACCCGGATTCCGTGGGCAAGCGATCTCGGTCTTGGTCCCGTCATCCCAAATCCCGCCCGGCAGGAGGAACTGCCGGAAGAACTGCGAGAGCAACCGGGGTCCATTGATTCGGGTCTGGTGGTTCTCAGGCAGCTTCGGGAGAGAATCCCTCAACTGGAGGCTGTTTATGAGGTGCTGCTGGATTCCAAGTCCAGGATAGTGATCAGAGATTTCCGCAATTCCCTTGGACGGTATTCGACGTTGTCCGAAACGATTTCGATCGACAGGGATGTGGTGGAAGAGTCGAACTATGCGGTGGCGATGGTCCTTGCGCACGAAGGCCAGCACGCCCTCGATCATCGCCTGGGGCGTCTAGCCGCTGATTCGAGGTCCTGCTATAACGCCGAGGCGAGGGCGTTCGATCTGTCGATTTTCATTTGGCAATCGTTGTGGGGGATGGAAGGGAAGGCCGGTAGGTTGTCAAAGATCGAAGCCGACTTCAACAGGATGGCCGCAATCAAGCAGGAGGACCCTATCGGTTACGTGGAGCGGCTGATAGAGCTGTACGGCGACATTTGCGGTGTCTGAGACGCGGGCCGGCTGCTAGAAGGTAGGTTGGTAGAGGTCGATTACGCGTCCGCTGGCGGCGAGCGGCAGGCTCTTAATGGCGAACAGCACCGCGTTTGCGACATCGGTGGAGGTCACCGAGCGGGGATTCGGCTCGGGGGGCGGATCTCTTCGCGCGCTAGCGCCGGCGTCGCTGACGGGGCCGGGGCATACGGTGAACACACGCACGCCGAACTCGCGCAGCGATTCCGCGAGGGACTCGTCGAAGCCGACCAGCCCAAACTTGGACGCGGCATAGGCACCCATTGAGTGCACCGGCGCGCCCCGGAGGCCGGCGGCCGACGATATGCCGACGATCACGCCCGAGCCGCGGCCAGCCATTTGCCCGGCGACGGCCCGGGCAAATAGAAACGGTCCGCGCAAGTTGACGGCTATCACCCGGTCCCAATCTTCAACTTCGGTCTTATAAGTCGGGGAAGTGATGGCGAATCCGGCGTTGTTGATCAGCACGTCGACCGCTCCGAACTCGTCCATCGCGGCCTTGACGACAGTCTGCGCCGTGTCCTCGCAGGCCGCGTCGCCGGGTATTGCCAATACTCGCGAGCCGGAATTGCGGGCGGCCGCGGCGGTCTGATCGATCTCCGACTTGGTACGGGCGGTCAGGACCAGATTCGCGCCTTCGGCGGCGAGCGCCAGCGCGATGGCCCGTCCGATTCCCCTGCCCGCGCCGGTTACGATTGCGGCGCCGCCGTCCAGATCAATCATTTCGGTTCAGGTACCTCTACTTGCTTCGCCATCAGTCGCAATGGCGGACCGCGTCCGAGGCTCTTATGGTGATGAGCCGCCCGGATTTGGCTACTTCGACTCCGTCTTGATAGACGGACCTGGGGTTGCGGAGGGCGAAGATGTTCTTCGAGGCGTCGCCCTCTACGACCAGCAGGTCGGCGCGCATGCCGGGTTTGATTGAGCCGATTTCGGCTTCGAGTCCTAGAGTCTTGGCCTGCGCAGAAGTTGCGCGGCGGATAGCGCCTTCGGGTGTGTCGTCGAGCGCGACCATGCCCGCGATCACACTGAGGGCGAAGTCGGCGAAATCAACGTTAGCGACTCCGGCGTCGCTCGACGAGGTGACCTCTACACCGCGGCTATCGGCGTCTCGATAGAACGCATACTCATCGCGAAGCCCTTCGATCAGTTCTGAAGGCACGGCGTCGAGCGAATCGGGTCCGTCGAACCTGCCGCGGTCAAATCCAGTGTAAGTGGCGTTGATCGTCTGCGTTTCCGGGTTCATCCGGTCTATCGCATCGGGGCGGTAGTCCATCCCGTTGTCGCCGGTCCACCTGAAATGCTCGAAAGTGTTGACGCCGGCGTCGATCGCGTACTCGCACCCGTCGGCCCCCAGCGTGTGAGCGGCGACTCGCTTGTTGAGCCGTCTTGCGTCTTCAACGAGCGCCGCGAGGGTTTTGAAGGTGTATTGAGGCCTTTTCAGGTTGGAGATCGGAGTCATGCCGCCGCCGGTTGCCATGACCTTTATGAAGTCTGCGCCCGCCACGACCATGCGCCGGACGGCCACACGGACCTCATCCTCGGTGTCGGCGGTAAGTCCGCACCAGTGCAGGTGCCCGGAAGTGGTAGTAATCGGCGCACCGCTCACGAGCAGCCGCGGTCCCGGCGACCGTCCGGAGCCGATGGCCTCGCGGACCGGCACATTGAGGGCCATACGCCCGCCGCAGTCGCGCAGCGTGGTTACGCCGGCGGCCAGCGCGCTTTGGGCATGGCTGAGAGCGCGCATAGCCAGCTGCGCGTCGGTGGCCGCGACTTGGCGGCGGATTATGCCTTCGGTGGTCTTGCCCGCGTCGAATTGGAGGTGGACGTGGGTATCGATGAGGCCGGGAAGTATGGTGGACTGACCGAAATCGACGATCTTGCAGTCGGTGGCGGAATGTTCGCCAGAATCCCCCACGCTTCGAATCACGCCGTCTTCAACGAGGACCTCGGCATTCTTGACGGCTAGCGCACCGGTGCCATCTATCAAAACTGCCGAGCGGAGAATCAACTTTTTCGGAGTCATGTCTAATCCGTCGGTATGGGTGTTGTCATCGCGCGTCCGACGTACGCCGAGCAAGCTGGCGAAGCCGCAAGCTGCGTTGGATTGTACTCATGCAAGATGTTGGAAACTGACCTTAGAAGTTTGGAGACGGGGCCATCACGACGAGACACCGCAGGCGCTCGCCGGAGTCGTTGATGACTCCGTGGACAGATCTTGCCGGCGCAAGCACGAGATCACCTTCGCCAAGCTCCCGACGGTCGTCGTCCACGATAAACGTGCCGCTGCCTTCGAGAACATAGTAGAACTTATCGGCTCCGCCGTGATCGTGGACCCGCTGCTCCTGCCCCGGCTCGAAGCAGTAAACGTCACAAAACATGCGATCCCGGTCGAACAGATTGTTCTTCTTCAGCTTTTGGTCGGAGTAAGCTGAGTTTTCGTCGATGCTCTTCACCAGCATTGTCGCAATCCCCCCTGTCGATTACGGGCCTGCTACAGCGTTATAACGTTGCCCAGGCTTCCTGGAATACGCGCTTGGATCCTGCCAGGACCATGTCCGCGTCTTCGCCTTCGAACGGTTTGATTTCAAAGCTCACGATGGGACGCGGCGTGGGCGACTTGCGGTCGAAGAAGCCGGTGTTCGCCATAGCGCGCAGGAACTCGCGAGTCTCGGCGACGCCGTTGACACCGCCGGGAAAGTCCCATCGGGGGTGTGTGTCGCCGAAGTTGGCCCGCCCCGGCCTGCGCACGCAGTTTCCGACGTCGACATGGAAGGTCATGTCGCCCAGAGCCCGGAAGACCTCGTCGGGCTGGACGTACAGGAGCGGCAGATGTCCCTGATCGACCAGGAGGCCGAACGAGGGGTAATCGTCGCGGATGCGCGCGGTCAGAGCGACGGCGTCGTCGGTTTTCCCGATCACCGATTTCTTGTCGACCACCTGGTCGAACTGCTCGAGCGAAATGGGAATAGGTTCCCCTCCGTTGGCGCTGGTGCGGGCGTGCGCGCAAATTTCGTGCAGGGACCGCTCCAGCGCGTCGATAGCCTCGTATTTTTTGTCTTCCCCCGGATACGAGTCCCTGCCGTCCATCAGAGAAAACGCGACGCATCCCAGCTCCAGCGCCTCGTCCAGAGACTCCTTGACGTTCTCGACGCCCGCTTTGCGCTTGTCTTCGTCGAGAGCCGCGAGGTTTTGTCCGGTATTGAGGATGGGGACCTGGGCGCGGAATCCGAGCTTGGTGTCCGACACTTCGGCCATAGCGCGCAATTCTTGCCGGACCCTGGGGTCCTTGATCCGGGTTATCTCCAGGATGGTGAAGAATTCGTCCTCGAATATCTGCTTAGCGCGTTCGAGAACAGGACCATCGCCATCGCCTGTCTCCGGGAACATCATTCCCAAGATGACGCCGAGATCGAAGTGGGAATGCCAAGGGCGATCCATCCGTTGCTCCTTTTTACGAATAAGGCGTATTTAGCTGAACGAGCGAACGGGAAATCAGAACCGCCAGGCCGGAAATTGGTTCCACGTTGGTGGGTCGACATCTCCGTTCGACGAATCCTAGTTGAATTCGGCTTGCTTCGCTTGTCAAGCTGGAGCGACACGTCTGGCTCGGCGTGGCCGGTCGGCGCGATAGGGCGGCGATGCTAGTAGCCGCTCCACGGCATTGGACGTGACCGGCGTGCGCGTAGATCGTTAGACTCGTTGGAGCCGTCGGACCGTAAGCCCCACACGGGCTAGAACCGGTCGATTGGAGTAGTCGCCTTTGACCAACCAAAGCGGTGACTGGATCGAATCAGGCCCAGACTGGAATCCAGATATACCGCCTAGCAAGTACGCCGGGGCGTCCATCCGCTGGAGCACGACGCACTTCGATTCGGT
>JAPOVO010000040.1 GCA_026708165.1 Chloroflexota bacterium
GAGCGACGACTAGGTCGAAATGTACACAACCTGATGTGTACCTATGGATAGCCGTTTGTACTCATCAATCTCCGCACCAAAGAGATAGGCGTAATTGTCCAAATTGAACTCCAAAACTCAAGCCTCAAATATGTACAAACGAATCTAGACGGGGGCTGGAATCCGCTCCTAGCCTTTACGTTGGTTTCCTTTGTGCGTGATCACTTGCGCAAGAGCGGTCACCAGGTTGCTGACCGTGTCGGCATCGTGCCGCGTGTCGGATGCAGAGATCCCTGGGAGAGCCGCGGGCAATGAGCCGTCCGACCTGACGAGGGCCCTCGTCGCCTCCCTGATCATGAAATCTGAAGAAGGGTTTAGGTGAATCAGGCCTCGACTCGATACGCAGCACGCCGACACCGGCGCTTGGGCGTTACTTGCGACCGGTAATTCCGAGCTGGTTAGCCCCAGGGCTGGGGTGGGCCATACCGGGTTTGAACCACATTAGAGAGTCTGCGAAGCGTACTTCACATATCGGGGAAACAAGGAGAGCTGATGCCATCAGACTCTTGTCCCTTGACGACAATGCGGGAACGTACGGGAGCTTCGCGGGTGGGTCCCGAAACGCCAATCCAAGCGCCCCGCTCGATGCGACCAGTGGGATTCCCGGATGCCGATGAAGCCACCTCTCAGGGCCAGATTTACCTTTCGGTCCTGCTTGGCGGGGGGTGGGGAAGTGCCCCGCTGGAAGCCCTCCAAATCTTCTATGACTGCGCACTTCCTCGCCCCTTCTTTAACTGTTTCGACGAGGCATGAGAGCTGAGAAAGACGATACCGCCGCCAGGAGCCTGCTGGACGAAGAGCGGGACAAATTCGGACTTGTGCTCGCCAAGACGGACGTTTCCGCGAATCGGTTCGCGACATGAAACCCAGATCCGACATCAGAGTCTTCAGGGCGCAGTGAGCGGCCCGGAAGTAACTCCCGGCGGACATTCGGAGCCAGACCGGAAGCCAATAGCACGGTGACCATAGCGCCGCGCGTCATCACAGACAGCCCTTCCTGCACCAGTGACGTCAAAGCGCTGTCCTGAGCCTTGGAGATCACCGTCCCGGGGACTGGCGAAACAAGTCTTGGGGGAGGTCACCTGTAGCGAGCGTTCGTAGTGATCACATACACAGGCAGGTCCTCCGGCTAGCCGGGGGAACCGGCCGAGCGCTGCTGCTGGGCGCGGTGGCGTTCTGGTGGGGGGCGATCGTCGTTCCGCGACTCGTCAGCCTGACGTTTCCTGAGTTGCTGCCACTCGACGCCATTTCGCCGAATCTGGACCCCGACAACGAGGGTAACGTTGTCAACGGCGTCTCCGGGTTATTCCTGCTAG
Organism: Chloroflexota bacterium; assembly: GCA_026708165.1. Taxonomy (GTDB): domain Bacteria; phylum Chloroflexota; class UBA11872; order UBA11872; family VXNJ01; genus JAPOVO01. Next base: position 1,356 of record JAPOVO010000040.1, read on the forward strand.
TTACAGCGTTGCTGGCACTCGCAAACGCCATCGTCAGCTATCGCGGAGCCGTTCGAATCTTTGACAGTCTCAGGACTCAGGACTGGATCGCCGCCGCCGGCTGGACAGTGCTGGCGGTGACGGCGGCGTATCTGGCTTGGGAGGAAGTGTCCGAATTTCATGCCGAGGGTACGCGCGCCGTCGGAGAGAGACTGCTAGGCGCAGGCTACCCCAGCACACTCTGGCCGGTGGTGATGAGTCCGCTGATCGTTGCGTTCGTGTTGGCAATGGGAGTCTTTGTCAGCAAGGGGCTGCCTTCAACAGACTCAGGACGGGAGGTCCGGGCACTGCTGATTCTCGGCCTCGCGGCCTGGCTGCTGGCGATCGTGCAAGAGCTAGGCCACACCTTCAAGCCCAGCCTGTTAACGCGATTGATTGAAGAAGCGCTTGAGTTCGGCGGGACGCTGGTAATCGGGCTGAGCGCCGCAATCGCCTTGCGGGGGCAGTCTGTGCTTGGACCGTTTCGGCCAAGCTCGACACCAAATCACGGGAAACAAGCTCGGGATGCCAGCCGTCAGTTTGGCGGCCACTCTCGGTTCCCGCTCACGGTTTGGCGCATGGCGGCTATCGCCATTGTTGCCTGCGTTATCGCGCTCGGCGCTTTAGTCGGGGATCTCCACCGGGCACCGCTCGCCGACGCGCGCGCACGCATCCACATTGGGGCCTTTCACTTGCTACTCCCCCACAGCGCGGCTGGCGAACACTCCGTCGTCCAGGAACTGGGCATGCTCACCGCGCCACCGGCCCGCATCGACCTGCGCGTTGCGAATCACGATCTTGAGGGGCGTCCCGGGACGCTGATTTGGCGCGTGATGGAGGCGGAGGAAAGCGGTTCGGGCCGGATACTGCGCGAGGGGCGTAAGGATATTGACGCAGGGGAGCAATTGGAGTGGGAGCGAATCGAATTCCCTCCAATCTTGGAAGCCGAAGGCCGCCCGCTGGCCTTGCAGCTCGTAGCCGAGCTCGGGCCGGGAGGGCAACTGCGGATCGGCGCGACGAAGACGAACCGGTATGAGGAAGGACGGCTATTGGTTAACGGCGCGCCGGCGTGGCCGGACCAGAACATCGAGTTTGCCGTGTACACGGAGGCGAAATCAACGCTGAGCAAGCCTCGGACTGCGTGGAATACGTTCACTTCCGATTGGCGCTGGCCGGTCTTGATAGTGCAGTCGGCTATCGGGATGACGGTAGTCACCTTCATTCCGGCTCTGCTGGTTGCCGCCGCGCTGCCGCGGCGCCGTTTGTCGCAATGAGTCTATATGGATGACCGTTGATCCATCCATAGTGCTTGGCCTGCTGTTCCTGCTGGCCGAGCTAGTCGCGCTGGCCGGGATTGGCTATGTCATCGTGCGTGTGGCTCTGCGAGAGACCGACCGCCGGGTCGCGCTGGCGCAGGGGCTGGTCGTCGGACCGGCGATCTGGGGCGTGGTCGTCAACCTGGTGATGTACGCGCTGCCGGGGATGCCGGGAGCTATTGCCGGTTGGATATTCGTGCTGGCGCTGGCCGCAGTGCTGGTCTGGCGCTCTCCGAATCCGCTTCGGCCGCAACTCCGCACGGCGGCATTGTTCGCGCTGGCGGCGCTGGCGCTCTTCTGGGCGGCGCTCGCCAGCCGGCAAACGTGGATTCCACACATACCCATTCACCTTGGATTGTCCGCATCCATACGCGCTGGCGGGTTTCCGCCCGAGCTGCCCTGGAACCCGGGTGCCCCGGCCCCATATCACTACGGCGTCGACATGCTGGTCGGGTTGCTGGCCCCGCCGTCAGGTCCCGATCTGGCCTTCGTGATGGAGATAGTGGGCGCCTACGCTTGGGTATGCTTCGCGCTCGTGGTGATCACGGCGCTCCTCCGGCGCGCGTCCGGATTAGCGGTCTTGATGGTCGCGCCGCTGTTGCTCACGGCTGCCGCCTGGGGTCTTTGGAACGGTGAGCCGCCCGGTGTTGCGGAGGTTCCCGCGCCGGTTGGATCCCCAGCCGCCGGAATCCGCGCCTCCCTCGCCGAAATCTACTGGCGAGCGGAGCAGTCCCACTATTTCTCCGTGCTGGCCAATGTCTCCAAGCCCACATTCACCTTTTCCTACGCATTGGCGTTTGTTGTGCTGACGCATGCCGCCGGTTCCGGGCGCAGGTCCTGGCCCTGGGTCTTGACGCTAGCCACTTTGATCGGGTTCCTGGGCCTTACTTCAACATCGCTGACCCCGCTAGTGATGGCTCTGTCGGGTGTACTCGAAGCAGTCCGGCTTATTCGATCGAGACTCGCCGGATCCCCGTTGCGAAGCGATCTGGTTCGGCTAGCCTTGGGACTAGCCCTCGCCGTGCTGCTGGCGTTCGCCGGGAGCCTCTCCAGCCTGGTTCTAGGCGGCTCGGCCACGTCCGGCATATCGCCGGGCGCAAGCCACCACTTCGGCGGCTGGCGCCTGCTCGGCGCGTTAGATCGGCTGCCTGGCGGAGTCGGTCTGGTGAGCCTTGGTCCCCTTATCGTCGTCGCCTTCGCCGTGTTACTGGCTCCGCGCAACCGTCTGGTACACGCGCTGACCACGGGGACCGGTCTTCTCCTGCTGGCCCCGCTGTTCGTTCACTACGAGCCCTTTCCTTGGGATATCGTTCGCTTGGAAGGCCACGCTCGCAACTTCGCGCTGTTTGCGCTGCTCATCGCGCTTGCTACGCGCCTCAGCCGGCTGAATCCTCCGCGCTGGCGCTATGCCGCCGGCGCCGCGGTCGTGGTTCTGGCTGTCTGGCCGACGACTATTGCGTCGGCCCGGCACCTGGCGGCGGCAATCGATAACAAGATTGAACTGTCCAACGCAACACAATCGCGATTGGCGTCCGATGCGCGTTCCGACAGGCGTTTTGTGCTCAAGTATCTACCCACCGACCGGATTCCCGCTTACGTCCGCCGCAATGCCGCTGTCGACGCGCGCATCTTCTCGCCCCATCCGAATCAGATGACCTACGCGACCGGCCGCCCCAACGCATCGGGGTTCGGCGGGCTTCTCCACCTCCAACCCAAAAAAGGTCCCGCATATCGGGACGTCCGGGGCTTTCTGGAGCCGGCGGCCGTCCGACGACTCGGATTCGAATACGTTCACGCGCCCGACTCCTGGGTGCAAAACCTGCCCGAAGAGGCCGTCTCACGTCTCAACGATCCCAACCTCTTCGAACTACTCGTCCGCGACGATTCGGAGAGCCTGTACCGCGTATTGCCCTCGTTCCTGGCGCTCGACCCGCCGCCCGCTTCCGGTTCATACGAGGCCCTGCGGCAGGCTGTCCCTGCGTCTACGACAGTCTTCCTGCCTGCGATCTCCGAATCAGGGCGTTCCGACAACGCCGCTCCGCGGCTGCTGCCGTCTGGGGCCGTCCGCGCTCAACGGCTCGTTGTGTTTCGCACCGCGTGGTCGCTTTCACACGCCCGGCTGCGCGGGGTCATCGACCCGACGACGGTGCAGTGGCGGACTCCCTTACAAGCCGAGCCCCTCGATAACAATGTTGCCGATCTGATTATCTTGCCACTCGACTTCCCGACGTGGACGCTCCCCCGCGCTTCACGTCAGCCAATATGGTGGAACGACGAGACCGCCGTCTACGCGCTCGGCGGGTCCGTCGAACCCATCATGCGATCTCCGGCTGTAGAGCCGCTGCAATTCATGGTCCGGGTCTCAAACGTAAGCGAGGCCGATGGACGGATCACCTTCACCGCCACCATCGACAACCGCGCCCACGACCAGTGGTCCGGCCAGGACTGGATAGTCGTCGCCACGGAAACCCCGCCTTGGAACATCGCTACACAACTCCGTCCCGACGCAATCACTCCGGTGTCCATAGTGTGGTTTTCTGGTCAGGTACGACCAGATTCGGAATTCTCCTCCGTCGACTACGAATTTGATTTCGTCGCACCGGCCATGGTGTTCAGACGCGGCGGAGACGAGTTCAGCCCCACCGACGCATCGGGAGATCGGCTGGAGGGTGGCGATTACTTGCTGGCTATGCGTCTGCGGCACGAATCAAAGCCGGATCAATGGCGTGACGCCGCCATCATTCCAGTGCTCAGGATCACCGTCTCCGAGACGGGCGAGGTCTCGTATCAGGTTCACAAGGACGCTGGCGGCTAGGCGGCGGATTGATGGAGTCACGAATCAGATGACTTCTTCACAAAGGCATGATGGGTAGTCGATTCGGACGACTGGTGGAGTGGGCGGGGCGTTTACGTCCGATTGGGGTCGGCCGGTCGTGATAGCGCAGCTGATGACGCGACCTCGCCCGCTCCGACATGCGATTAGATCACGCCAAACCGGAGACTTTCTCCAAGCGTATTTCGATACGCCGGTTAGCCGTTAGAAACTCCCACCTGAAGTTGCAGCGCGCCCGATTTACAGCGGCCACGGCGCTGCTTTACGTCGCCGCCGCTCTGGCATTTACGTACCCGCTGTGGCTGACTC
>JAPOVO010000115.1 GCA_026708165.1 Chloroflexota bacterium
GATCGATATATCGACGGCGCTTCTCCCAGGCGGGAAATGTCATCGATCGCCTCGATCTTGTAGTTCTGCCCCATGCCTCCAAGCAGAGCCTTGGCGTCCCCGGCTTCGAGTTCTTCGTACTGAAACGGATCGGCTTTCGAGATCAATCGCCGCATACGCCGCTCGATCTCTTCGAGATCGTCCGGCGTCAACGACCGCGGAAGGTCGAAGTCATAGTAGAAGCCATCGTCTATCGGCGGCCCGAAGCCCAGGCTGGCGTTGGGGAACATCTCCGTCACCGCCGCCGCCATGACGTGCGCACAGGAGTGCCGCATCTTTTCAAGTTCAGACATTGTCATATTGTGAGCGCTCCGTTGATTGATGGCGGGAGAGAGTCCCGCGAATTAAAACGGCCCGGAAATTCCGGGCGGGCATCCCCTCAACAACGCAGCGCGGCGCGCTCCGCTACGAGGGGGCGGTAGTGATGGTGTTTTTCAGCCTGGGATTGTTTTGGAGCAAATTCAAAGCAAAGTGGATATCGCGAACGTATTAAGGCATCGTAGCACAGGTTTCCAACCATCCCGTCTGACTGAGGAGGGGCAATTGATAGAACGGGGCCGTAGGTGGGCTTCATAGTCGCGCAGGTGTTCGGTCACGCAGCATTCGGTTTGATAATGCGTCACGCCAGGACCGATCCCCAGACCTACTTCAAGGTCGGCGCGGTCAATTACTGGACCGCCATGCTGATGGCGCTGACGGCCGCTCTACTGGCCGGTGGGCTGAGCTTCGAATGGCCCGTGAGCCTGCTCGCCGTCTACCAGGGAGTCAACTACCACTTTGCGTACATACTGCTTTTCGCGCTCATAGCGGTCGGCGGTCTGGCGGTCACCTTTACAGTCCTCCGCATCTCCGTATTGATACCCATCGTCGGGTCAATCATTTTCTGGGGCGAGTCGCCGGACGCCGTCCGGATCGTAGGGATTATTCTTACGCTCGCCGCGCTTCCGCTGCTCGGCGCGGATGCTCGTCGTACGGCCGGTCCCGCCGGTGTGCGCACGCCTGCCTTGCTGATGCTTCTAACCATGCTGATGACGGGCACCGGATCTCTGGCCGCGAAGTCTTTCGCCGAAATAAGCGCCGAATCCAACGCTCTGGACTACGCCGCGTTTGCCTTTATGGGAGCGGCGGCGGGAACCGTTTTGACCTCGCCCCTGGTCAGCCGGATCGCTCGAAGACACCGCGAGACAAACCGCGCGGTGTCGTATCCCAAGGCTCGCCCTTGGAAAACCTGGTTGGTTCTTGGTATGGCCTTGGGCGCGGCGAACTTCTCACAAAACGCCGCTATGGTCCGCGCCTTGACCGAGCTTCCCGGCACGCTGGTGTTTCCGGTGGTGCTGAGCAGCTACCTGCTCCTGATCTTGCTAGCCGACTATGTGATTTGGAAAAGGCGCTTGGGCAAGGTGACGCTTGCCGGCGTTTTTCTTGCCATAGGCGGTCTGGTGCTGGCCAACCTGTAGCCGCCCCAGCCTTTGCGCACTTATCCCTGACGGTTGTACTCTCGTTCGGTTTTGCCGCAGGGCGAACTCTTCGGCGCGAACACGTTGAAAATGACGTTGTTTCCGCCTATGAGGTTCTCGGGAAGGACTATTCGATGAGACTCGTTTCGTGGAGTTTCAGTCGAAATCTCACCGTCCGGACAGCCTTGGCTTTCCTCGCCGTCAGCATGGCTGTGATCGCCGCTTGCGGCGAAGGCGGTCGTGAGACGTCACGGCTGGAAAGCGCGCCACCGCCTACCGGAGCCGCAACCAAGCCTAGCGCCACGCCTTCCCATCGAGTCGATTCTGACGCCGCCGAGACGCTGTTCAAGTCGAAGGGATGCATCGCCTGTCACGTCGTCTCCAGCATTCCCGAAGCGGTCGGGACAATCGGCCCGCCCTTGGACGGGCTGGCGTCACGTAATGTGCTGGCGGCGGGGCTGCCCGTGACCGCGGACAACATCGCGAGATGGATCAGGTATCCGGCCGAAGTCAAACCCGGAACAGTGATGCCCAAGCTTGTCCAAGACGAAGCCGAGATCGAGATTCTCGTCGCCTGGTTGCTAACCCTCAGGTAAGGCAAAGGAACACAAGGCTCGAAACCGCAGAACGCGGGTGGACTCGACGAGATCCATCCCTTTGCGCCCGCCCCAATTTGGCCTGCTGATAGTCATCCTCAGCTACAAGCTACAGGGAACTCTGAAATCCCGATCTACCAACGGCAACATAGAATCGGCTCCCGCAAAGGCGCGAATCAACCGGTCAATAGCAGCTCTCAGCGCCGTTTAGGCCAGACAACGTCAAGGGCAGCTAGATCTTGGCCCCCTTAGCACTCACGACACGCTGGGAAGCTCCGTTGCTCGGTCCCGCTAGCGTTCGCCGTTAGCGCCGTTAGCGGACTCGCGCGTGTCCTCTCCGTTCCAGGATTTACCGTTGGCGGACTCGCCCGCGCCGTCTTCCGACTCATCCTCGTCGGCCGCCAGCAATGCGCGAACGCCGCCCGCAATCCCGCCCGCGCTGGCGAGCGCGTATTGCGGAAGTATCCGCGGGCCTCGACCCGAAGCGATCAACTCGTCGTGCTTGGCCAGGATGTCGATCACGTCATCCCCGTCCAGTTCGCCGTGCTCGACAAGACCCTCCGCGATCTCGTGCATCCCACCGGCGTATTTGGCCAAGAGCGCTTTCGCCTTCTTGAACTCCTGTTCCAGGACCTGCTCGATTCGAGTCTTTGTCTCAGGATCAAGCTGACCCATTCCCCACGGACCATAGGAGAAGAGGCTGCCGTCGGCACCCCACATGGTGAGCATCTGGTAAGCGAGCATGGTGCAGTCGGTCAAGTCGCCGTATCCTCCGCTCATGCGGGTTCCGAGAAATAGTTCCTCGGCGGCACGGCTGGCCAGACCTGTCTGTATCCATGCCAGAGCCTCTTCGCGGGTCTGCGTGTGCCGTTCCTCCAGCGGCTTCACCGCCGAAAGCCCAAGCGCCGATCCATGCCGAATGATCGTCACCTTCGACAGCCGGTGCCTCGGAAGCAGCTTTACCTGGGCGACCGCGTGGCCCGCCTCGTGATAGGCGAGTCTTCGCTTTTCGTCCAGCGACATGCTTCTGATTGGCTCACGGACACCCCATTCATGGGCCTCGCGGGCGCGCGAGAAGTCCTCGTAGGTGATTGCGTCGCGACCTTCGAAGTGAGCGTGGATCACCGCCTCGTTGATGACGAACTTGATGGCAACCGGCGTATAGCCGATGGTGTCGTTGCCCATGCGCGCCAGCGGCATTTCCTCGTGCCGGACTTTGGCGAGGTAGTACTGGATGATGTCCTTGCGGCCATCGAAGTCGGGGAAGTCGACGTGAATCCGGCGGTCGAAACGGCCGGGTCGCAACAGCGCCTGATCGAGAGCGCTCGCCAGGTTGGTCGCGCCGATCGTCAACACAGGCGGAGGAACCGCGCGCTCCTTTTTCAGCCCCAGCCGCCGCATAATGCGCGCCGTCCAGCCGTTGTCGAAGTTCGGCGGGTCCATCTGGAGCAGGAGTTCGTTGAGAAGACCCATGCCGCCCATGCCCATCATCCCGCCCATCATCATTCCGCCGCCAGTCTGCGCGCTCCGCGCCATGCCGATGGCGTCGATCTCGTCAATGAATATGATCGCGCCGCCGTGCTTCCGGGAGAGCTTGCGTGCCTTCCCGTAGAGCATCATCACCCGAAGGTTGCCGACACCCATGAACATGTTCTGGAATCCCGGCGCCGAGGCGTAGGCGAACGGCAAACCGGCTTCGGTCGCAATTGCCTGTGCAAGGTAGCTCTTGCCGGTTCCCGGCGGGCCTTCAAGCAGCAATCCTCTGGTGTAGTCACCGCCCATTTGCTTGAAGTCACGTACTCCTCGGAGCAGCATCACGATCCGCCGGGCGACTTCCAAGACCTGATCGTTTCCGCGATAGTCGTCGAACGTTACCCCGGTCTCACCCGGCTGCACCCAGTAAACGCGCCCCCGTCCGAGGAACATGAATAGCGCCCCGAACTGAACGATCATGAAGAGCATCACGTAAACAAGCTGGAACACCATCATGAAGACGCCCGCCATGAGGGCGGTCGCCTTGATCCAGAGGACTATCATCCCGATCGTCAAGATCAGCCATAGGATGAACTTGTACCTGTTGTTCCAGATGAACGTCAGCAGCCCACCGGAATCCGCCAGCCTGGCCCGTTGCCTGATGTCGTAGTTAGCGCCCATTGTTCGATTCCTATGAGATTGGGGACTCAAACCATCTGCGGCGCCCCGAACGCCCCCGCAGATTGACTCCCCGGCTGTTGTCGATTATACGCTGTAAAAGGCTCCGAAAGTCTGTGGACATTGAAAGTAGGCCGACCTCACAAACATCAGGAATGCCGGACACATCTTTCGCCCGTTCGTGTCTTGTACGTGAGCGCATGATTTCGATACACTTCATTCTGTCCACAGTTAACGTCATCGACTCGCCATCAACTGGACTGGGGTCCGCTTGTGGGATTGACTCCTGCGCAGATCGTCGAACGGTTGGCGTCGGATCGTCAGTTTTCGTCGCGCGTGACCGCGTGGCGATTCGCCGAGCCACGCGAAGCCCGTTACGGCGTCCTTCCGACCAATGTCGCTCCAAGCCTCGTCGAGGGGCTGCGGCGAGTCGGAATCGACCGTCCCTACATTCATCAAGCCGAGGCCGCCCACAGGACGCTGCGAGGCGAGGACGTCGTAGTCGTCACCGGAACGGCATCGGGTAAGACTCTCTGTTACAACCTGCCGGTCGTTCAAACCATCCTCGACCACCCCGAAAGTAGGGCGCTCTACCTGTTTCCGACCAAAGCTCTTTCACAAGACCAGCTCGACGAGCTCCACAGCCTGGTGGAGGGGACCGAGGCCGATATCAAGACGTTCACCTACGACGGCGACACCCCGACGCAAGCGCGCCGGGCCGTAAGACGGGCTGGACACATCGTAGTTACGAATCCGGACATGCTGCATACGGGCATCCTGCCGCATCACACAAACTGGACGCGCCTGTTCGAGAATCTGCGCTACATCGTCATCGATGAGCTGCACTATTACCGCGGCGTCTTCGGCAGCCATCTCGCCAACGTCTTGCGGCGCCTGCTCCGAATTTGCGATTTCTACGGCAGCCGGCCGAGCTTTATCTGCTCGTCGGCCACAATCGCCAATCCCGGTGAGCTGGCCCGACGACTGACCGGCCGGGAGTTTTCAGTGGTCGACGATGACGGCTCGCCACGTGGCGAGCGCCACTACATCCTCTACAACCCGCCGGTCGTCAACCGCGAGCTGGGCATTCGAAGTTCCGCCATCGAGGAGAGCGTCAAGCTCGCCAGCCTTTTCCTCGGCAACGACATTCAGACTCTGGCTTTTGCACGAAGCCGCGTCGACACTGAAGTGCTCTTGTCCAAGTTGCAGAACAATCCAAACCTTACGGGACGGCGAATCAACGGCTACCGGGGCGGATATCTGCCCGCCGAGCGCAGGGCAATCGAGGAAGGTCTGCGGACGGGCGAGACCCGCGGAGTCGTGGCCACGAACGCCCTGGAGCTTGGAATCGACATAGGCCAGCTGGAGGCGGTGGTCCTTTGCGGATATCCCGGAACGGTCGCGAGCACGTGGCAGAGATTCGGACGAGCCGGCAGGCGCACCGGGACCTCGGTGTCCGTGCTTGTCGCCTCGTCGAGTCCGCTGGACCAGTACATAGTGAACAACCCGGATTATTTCTTCGGAGCGCCGGTCGAGAGCGGTCTGGTTAATCCGGATAACCTGTTCATCCT
>JAPOVO010000297.1 GCA_026708165.1 Chloroflexota bacterium
TGTGGAAATGATGGTCTGAGTTCCCGCCCCGTATCGGGATCGGCGATAGGCCGGCTCAGCGTGCACAGGGTGATTCACCCTCACCCTACAACTCTCCTGTCAAGGGAGAGGGGACTGGATTCCGGCTCCGTATCGGAGTACGGGGCAGGCTTTTCGGCGGAAGGACAGGAGGGCGGTTCGGTATGACACAAGTGGCGGCTCCGCAGGCCGATCGCCCTTCGACTAGCTCTGGACGAATGGGTAGCGACTAGTCGAAGACGGCTCCGTCGACCTGGTTCTTCTTGACGAAGTCCCAGTTGATCTGCGCGCCGAGGCCGGGGCCCTGCGGCACGTAGACGCAGCCGTTCTCGTCGACCGAATCCAGATTGTCGGAATAATCGAGGTAGATGTCGCCGCTGTGAGCGGGAGCCTTGGGATGCACCAGCCCTAGCTCGTAGTAGTTGGTGTTGCGGATCGACGCCATGAGGTGCCTGTGGACCGGGCCGGGGCCGTGGGTTTCGCCATCGAGCCCAAAGCCTTCGGCAGCGTGTGCGATCTTGAGTGCGCCGGTCAACCCGCCGTCGATATAAGCGTCGACGCGGACGAAATCTGTACCGCCGTTAACGATGAAGTCGACGTGCTCTTCCAATCCACGGATATGCTCGGTCATGAGCAGGGGCGTCTTGAGGGTCTCCCGCAGCTTTCGATGCGCGAACGCCGACACTCCGCCGTCCTTATAGGGGTCCTCGTACCAGAAGTAGCTGGCCTCGTCGACAGCGCGTCCCACCTTGAGAGCCTGACCGAACGTCTCGTACTCGCAGGCCGGGTCGAGCATGAGATCCATGTCGTCGCCGACCGCTTTGCGAATGGCGAGCACGTTCTCGATCTCCTGCTTGGTAATGGGGTCGCCCCAAGGGTGGCACTTGAAGGCGGGATAACCCATGTCGCGACATTGGACGGCGAAATCGGCGAACGCCTCGGGACTGTCGAGGCCGCCGTTGCGGTCGCCGTGGTAGGTGCTGGCATAGCAGGGGAGCGGCTTGTCGGTTCCGCCGAGGAGCTTGTAGATGGGCGTGTCGTAATACTTGCCGGCGATGTCCCACAGAGCGATGTCGACAGGTCCCAGGCCTGTCCTGTCGCTCTGGCGGAGGGCGCGCTTGACGTCGTTGTAGATTTTCTCCCGCTGGAGCGCGTCCTTGCCGAGCAGGTAATGCGTGAATCCGACGATCTGCGCGTATGACGACGCACTTCCGGCGATGCATTCGCCCCGCAGCCCGCCGTGGGTGGTGATCGCCAGCGCGTGACGTTTCAACTCAAGAGTTTCGCCAGGACAGTAGACGAAGTTGAAGCCGTTGTAGTCGGTGCCCATCTCCTTGAGCTGGACGATGAACTCGAAGGTCTCGACGCGGGTGATCGTTGTGTCGCTGCGCATAGCTTCCTCTCTTTTTGAAATCAGGGCCGGTTCGTCGCGGCGGGAGCCACCGCCTATGTATTCAGCGCGATTTCGGATAATGAGAGACTAGACGACTCGTCGAAATCGCGCGACCGGCGTGCGTGCAAAGGCTATGACGGGATGGTTGAGCGAGTTTGCTAAACGCCTTAGCAGGCCGGTATGTTTGACGCACGGGAGATGACCGCCAGCGAGCGGATCACCAGGAGGCAAATTGGCAGGCTACTACCAATGGCGAACGCCGGAGCGACGGCGGCTGACCATCGAAGAGGTGCGCGGGCAGCTGCTCGTCTGCGACGGCTGCTGATGCGGCTCGGGCGCGACTATGTTTCGCCCGCCAATCCTCGTTGAGGATTACGAAACCGGTCTAGAAGATCGCGGGATCGATGAAAAGATAGATTTGACCATCACCGCCGATTCGGGCGATGGGTGCCTGGGTCTGTGCAGCCCGTCGAACGTAGTGCTGCTGATCCTCAGGGGCAGGAGCCTCTGGTTCGGACGGATGAACACGAAGCGGTCTATAAGCATGCTTTTGGACTACCTAGCGGAAGTGGTTGACGACGATGATCCAGCGCTGCCGGAAGGCGAGCTTGCCAAGCACGCGTTCACGAGGATGCGGGGCGAGATGATGCCCATAGAGGACGTGCTGAAGCCGGGGCGCGACACGCGCCGGCCAACGCCGCCCGGGACGCTGATTTCGCCGACGTAGCAGTAACGCTCTCGCCTGCCTGAACTGGGGCAAGTCGGCCGCTCAGCTTTACCGGACACGATTCGCCTGTCGGACTCGCCCGGTCGACGAGCTGAGGGCAGGAGGGCTGTGGGTCTGGGAACCGTACATGGTTCGACGGGCTCACCGCGAACGGGGCAGTTCACCACGAATGGCTCTGCTCGCCACGGTCAGCCTAGACGGGCGGTTCGCGAATCTCCCCTACGGTCGACGCCGAATTGTGGGCCTTTATTCCCGCCCCGTATCGCGGTACGGGGTGCCCCTTCGACAAGCTCAGTTCAGGCCATTCGCGGGAATGATGAATGGCGACAGCGACGGGATGCGAGATTCCTCAGCTTCGCTCGGAGTGCCAGAGGAGAATCTCCCTCAGCGGAATCCCGGCCTTGGCAGCCCGAGGGCAGATTCTTTTGGGGACTCTCGGAGTGACCACGCGGGCCATGAAGAACCAAGGGCGGCAGTCTCAAACAGAGACTGCCGCCGATGTGTTCGGGATCGTTAGGAAGGTCTAGGCCCTACGGCTTCCAGCCCGGCAGCCGCGCCGGACGCGTACTGCTTGAAATTGTCGGCAAAGGACCGCGCCAACTCGGCGGCGGTGCGGTCGTAGGCTTCGGTGTCGTCCCAGGTCGAGCGAGGCCTGAGCAGGCTCTGGTCGATGTCAGGGCACGTCTTGGGGATCTGAAGGCCGAAGACCGGGTCCTCTTCGAATTCGACCTGACTGAGGCTCCCGTCGAGAGCAGCCTTGACCATTGCGCGAGTGTCCTTTATCGGCATGCGGCTACCGGTTCCGTACGGACCGCCGGTCCAGCCCGTGTTTATGAGCCAGACGTCGGGCTGGTGCTTAGCCAGCCGCTGGCCGAGCAGATCGGCATATTCGGCGGGCGGTCGGGGAAGGAAGGGGGCGCCGAAGCAAGGGCTGAACGTGGTCTCCGGCTCGATAATTCCGATTTCGGTACCGGCGAGCTTGGAAGTGTATCCGGATACGAAGTAATACATCGCCTGCTCGTGCGAGAGCTTCGCTATTGGGGGCATTACGCCGAACGCATCGGCGGTGAGCAGCAGGATGTTCTCCGGGTGTCCGGCGACGCCGTGGGGATCGGAATTCGGTATGTAGCTGACGGGATAGGCGCCGCGGGTGTTCTCGGTGATGCTGTCGTCGTCGAGGTCGAGCTCCCTAAGGTCTTGGTCGTAGACGACGTTTTCGAGCACTGTTCCGAACATCCTCGACGTGGCGAATATCTCCGGCTCGGCTTCGGGCGAAAGGGCGATCATCTTGGCGTAGCAGCCGCCCTCGACATTGAATATCCCGTTGTCGCTCCAGCCGTGTTCGTCGTCGCCGATGAGCGTGCGCGACGTGTCAGCGGAGAGGGTGGTCTTGCCGGTGCCGGAAAGTCCGAAGAATAGCGCCACGTCGTTGGCAGGACCGTAGTTGGCGGAGCAGTGCATCGAGAGCACGCCGCGCGCCGGCAGAATGTAGTTCATGACGGTGAAGATCGACTTCTTGGTTTCGCCGGCGTAGCCGGTTCCGCCGATCAGCACGATGCGCTTGCCGAAGTGGAGCAAGACGAATGCGTCGGAGTTCGTGTTATGGCGCTCGGGCTCGGCTTTGAATCCTGGCGCGTGAATGACGGTGAAGTTGTCGAAGACATCTACGTCAGCACCGTTTCCGTACTGGTCGAGAAACAGATGCCTGACGAACATTGCGTTCCAGGCGCGCTCGGTAATGACGCGCACGCCGATGCGGTTTTCGGGGTCGGCGCCGGCATGGAGGTCCTGCACGAAAAGGTCGCGGTCGCCGAGGTAGGCGCCAACCTCATCCTGAAGGCGGTCGAAGTCGGCGGCGTCGAACGGCCTGTTTACGCTGCCCCACCAGATGGAGTCCTGGCTACCAGGCTCGCGCACGACGAACTTGGCGTTCGGGGAGCGCCCGGTGTGCTTGCCCGTCTCAACGACGAGCGGGCCCTGATCGGCCACAATTCCCTCGCCCCGTTTGACGGCTTCCTCGTAGAGCACCGCTATGGAGGAGTTCCAGTAAACGGATTTCGAATTCTGTATCCCAATCGAACTCAACTCGCCCGCCGCAAGGGCATTGCCGTCCAAACTCATTCATCCGCCTTTCGGTCTCGAACATGCCGATAAAGTGGCGCTCTCCTCGCGCCTCGGCCCGGGTTGCAATCAAGGTTAGCACCAGTAACCGCGATCAAATGAGAGAATGAACCGCGACCAATGAACTAAGCCTTAAGCAACCTTAAATTTTACGAGGTCGCAGCGCTTCGTGCTTTGGGATTCTGCTTATGGTGAGGAGAGCGACGGGATCCGGTCCAAGTGGAAGGGTTGATCGAGTCTATTCATAACTCCCCCGGCAAGCTCGTGATCGGGGCCGCGGGAGGCGGAACTGGCGCCATCGCGGCGCTGGTCCGCGTACCGGGAGCTTCGCGGACGCTGCTTCACGCCGTGGTCCCGTACTCGAAGGAGTCGATGCGGGCATACCTTGGTTACGAACCGCGATCGCTCTGCTCGATAGAGACGGCAGCCGACATGGCCCGAAGGGCGCGGGACATGGGGATGTCCCAATTTTCCGAGCAAAGGGCGTCACTGGTTGGAGTGGGAGTAACGGCGGCCTTGACGACTGATCGACCGAGGCGAGGGCGAAACAGGTGCTTCGTGTCGATCGTGGGTGCGTTGGTTGACATAAATTGCGGGATCGATCTGCACGAGGGTTCGCGCAGCCGGATCGATGAGGAAGAATTGGTGGACGGGCTCGTGCTCAACTGCATCGCCGAAGCGTTCGGGGTGACCGAACGAGTAGAGCTGGAGTTGCTGCCTGGCGAACTTGTCGAGGACTATGTACTTGGAGCGGCCTACTGGTATAAGCGGTTGATTGACTCCAGAGCGTCTTCGTTTCGGCGGGACGAGCGGGGCCGGCTTAGCGATAGGCCAGTGTCAGCCGGGGCAATGCTGCCCGGTTCGTTCGATCCGCTGCACAGGGGGCACATTGAGCTGGCGCGGGTGGCGGCTGACATTCTTGATACGGAAGTCGCGTTCGAGCTGTCGGTGAGCAACGTCGACAAGCCCGTGATCGACCTGGACGAACTCGAGCGGCGACTCTCGCAGTTCACGGGAGTGGGCGAGGTGCTGGTGACGAGCGCGCCGACGTTCGTGCAGAAGGCGCGGATTTTGCCGGAGCGGGTCTTTGTCATCGGGGCAGATACCGCGCCGCGGGTCGTCGACCGCAATTACTATGGGGGAAGCGAGCGCGAGATGCTTGCCGCGCTCGAAGAGCTGTCGCGTGCGGGATGCAGGTTTCTGGTTGCGGGTAGGTCGCAGAGTCCGGGCGCATTCAAGAGCCTCGGCGACGTGGATATACCGTTAGAGTACCGGCATATGTTCGATGCGATACCGGAGAACCGCTATCGGGTCGATATCTCGTCCACCGAGCTGCGCGAACGGGAAAGGGGCACGCGCCCCTAACTTCGCTCTGGTCGGTGGCGTGGGGACTAGTCTTCGGCGGAGCCCGCTCCTTGTGCTAGCAACGGTCCATCACCCAAGACTTCGTAGGGGAGCAGTTCATCGCGACGCGGCCAGTTTCGCCGAAGGTACCAGATCAGGATGGGGAGGGTGAGCAGGAGCAGCGCGAGGCCGACGAAGGCCAGGGAC
>JAPOVO010000383.1 GCA_026708165.1 Chloroflexota bacterium
GCCGTTGGATGCGGGCCAGTGGGGGGCGGAATTCTGCAGGTAGACGCCTAGCGACTCACTCATCCGCTCATCGCGAAACTGCCCGATGGCGATCTGTCGATCGGCCTCAAGCCGTTCGGTGTCCCAACGGGGTGGCGCCGCTGGCAATCAGTCCTCCAGCAGCCGTTCAAGCGACGGGACAGGTATGCGCTCCATCTCTCGAGGCTCGAACTTGACGAGGCCTCCAGCGTACGTCCGGCCGAGGGTCGGGTCGACGATGGTGCGCAACGCCTCAGCGAGCTTATAGAGCGCGCGATCGGAAAGTGGCTCGCGAGGATAGATGCCGTGCGCGATGTTGATGTGTCGTGCCCCCGCAGCATTGCGGACGAAGGCCGGTCGGCGTCTCGCCATGTAGGTCGCAAGAAGCGGCGCCGGTTCACGCAGGCCGACTGACCACCAAGCCCTCCTGTTTCGTGCAACGTAACCATCGGCGACACCGTCCGCCCTTGCGGACTTTAGAAACTCCTCGACCTCGCTCCGCTCACTCGCTGCCAGTTCGCCGAGATCGGCCGGAAGGTCGATCACGCGACGCAGAGCTTCGGTCGATTCGAGTCGCTCGCCCGCTTCTATTAACTCTCTCGCGCGCGTCACCGACGGCAGCAGGTATCGCTCGGGAATCCGCGGATGTTGGCCAGTTGGAATCACCCACGTAGCGTTGGCGCCGGTCACCTGACCACGGTGGACTCGACAGATCTCCCCTAGTTGGATGTAGCCCTCGGGAATCCCGAGAGCCGGCCGAACGAGTGGGGACCAGCGCGTGGCTCGTGCGAGTTCTTTGCGGTCCACGGCGCGTCCCGAATGGAGCGGCGGCAGGTCGGCAGCCTGCCGAACGGTGCGCATTCGCACTCTTTGTGGTCGCGAACCTATAGCAAAGCACGTGACGACAGCTGTGGTCGCGGTGTCACCGAACGGAAATGCAGCTGGCTCGACGATCTGAATCGAGCGCCCTCCGAGGCCATTCAGCAGTAATTGCCGGACTGCGTCGCCATAGTTCACGTCCAGCCACTCGGAACTGGTGACGAGGCAGCCCACGTCTCCAGGCCGTCCATGGAGTGCGGTCGCCAAAAAGAAGTGCGCATGAAGACCCGCGAGCCCGGAGAGCCGAATTCCGAAATTCTGCGCCGTCAGGCGTGCCCACGCCTTCGCGTCCGCGGTGAGGTCGTGGTGCCGCACGTACGGCGGATTGCCGATGAAGGCGGTGCGCCCTTGATGCCTGGAAATCTTCGCTTGCGTGTAGTCGGCGTTGAGTACGCTGGCTCCTCGGTCCCGTCCAAGTGCGGCTAAGCCAGCGCGCGTCAGCAATGTCGCCAGCGGGTCGGTGTCGATAGCGATGATCTCTGCATTGCTCCGGCGTGAGATCTCAAGCGCAAAACGCCCGCTGCCGCATCCCGCGTCAACAACGCGCGTTGGAGACCGTTCTAGCGTCCAATCCACCATCGGACCGATTAACGACTTCGGCGTGAATACTTGCCCGAGGCGCCGACGCTTGGTATGCGGACGTGCGGCGATCAGCTGTTCCCCGAGCGGATCACCGCCTTCGCGTATCTCCTCGGCGGTCTCCTGCACATCGTGAACACCAGGGACGGGCCACTCAACCGCCTTTTGCGCGAGTCGCTGCTCGTTCCGTGAAAGTGGGCCGCCATGTTCAACCGCGCCGAGCGCAAGGGCCAACCTGACGAGCGAATACTCCACGCTTGCTAGATGGGAGTTGCGATTCGGCACTGGCTATCCTCGCTCCGGCCAGCTGATCCTTGACTGTATAGCACACCCTGATCCTAGAGCGTGATTCCCCCGTACGCACGGGGATCGCCCCGCGGTCAAGTCCGGCGATTGGCCGACAGGCGAGGTGCCTCGTACACACCGGCGAAGACTCTAGACTGGCACCATGCAGACTGCGGGCGGTCGTAGCTTGTCGATGACGTGGCTAAGCTAAGCGGCCGCATTGCTACGTCTTCCCTCCCTACAACTCAACGACATGAAAATGCGCAGTGCCAGCGTCGCTGGGAGAGCAAGGCTGGCACAGCGTTGGGCAGGCGCACGATTATCGGTCCATTACGCGGTGCATCCCGCCGAATTGGACGTAGTGCAGTAATCTGCGGCACATGTCCCTCAATTGGAACGACATTCGCCCTCTAAACGGCTCGCAAGCCAAGGGCTTCGAGGAATTGTGCGCGCAGCTAGCCCGTGCCGAGAGTCCGGAAACAGCTGAATTTGTCCGAAAAGGCTCTCCTGACGCAGGCGTCGAGTGTTACTGCGTTCTCGGTGACGGAAGTGAGTGGGGGTGGCAATCCAAGTACTTCCTTAGCGCTCTGACGAATTCCCAACGGTCGCAGCTCGACGACTCGGTCAAGCGCGCCCTTGACAAGCATCCCGCGCTGACCCGCTACTACGTCTGTATCCCCCACGACAGGTCCGATGCTCGCAGTGCCGGGCAGATGTCAGAACTGCAACGCTGGCAAGAGCGAGTTGAGAAGTGGCGCGGCTGGGCGCAAGAACGATGCATGGATGTCGAATACGTCTGGTGGGGTAGTTCGGAACTCATAGAGCGGCTTTCGCAGAACGAGCATATCGGCCGCAGATACTTCTGGTTCGGCGGAACCGGTTTTGACGAGAACTGGTTCCAAGCGCACGTCGACGAAGCGGTGGATGCCGCCGGTCCCCGCTACACCCCGGAGGTTCATGTCGAACTAGAAATCGCTCAGGACCTGGAGAGATTCGGACGATCCGGACTGGCATTCAACGAGGTCAAGTCCCTTGCTAGGGGAATTCGGCGCACGTACGACTATCTGGACCTCTCAAGATGTCATGAGAACCTACCTGATCAAGCAGAATCGATTGAATCCCTGCGTGGCCTGGTCAACGAGATACTCGAAATGCTGTCTGACGTAGAGCCTAGGCCGGCGGGTGAACTGCCCTTCTCCGAAATGCTGAATAAAGCACGCTCTTCCAAGATGCAAGCTGAGACAATCACCGATGCGCTCTGGAGACGGGAGCTAGAACATACGGACGAGAGGGACGAAGGCGGCACCGCGTCAAGACCTGATCGAAACCCATTCAGCGATCTCCGCGATCACGTCAACAGACTTCGGAACCAACTGGAAAGAGCGCGAACAACGTTACGCCGCGCTCATAAGTTGGCAAGCGGACAACTATTGCTGCTGAGAGGTGGTGCAGGAACAGGGAAAACGCATCTGCTATGCGACATCGCTCGAACACGTCTCGCCTTGGGCAGACCAACGGTTCTCCTAATGGGGCAACGGTTTCTCACCACGGACCCGCCGTGGATACAAGCGCTACACCAGTTGGATCTACATGGAGTGCGAGCGAATGAGTTTGTTGGCGCACTCGAAGCTGCGGCGCAGGCAGCCGATTGTCGCGCCCTGTTCGTTGTCGATGCTGTCAACGAGGGACAAGGCCGCTCAATCTGGCCGGCCCACCTTACCGCTTTCCTTCAGGTCCTGAGAAGATCACCGTGGATAGGCGTCGTCCTATCAGTGCGGTCCGAGTACGAAGACATCTTGTTATCGGAGCAGGTACACGAGCAGGCCGTCGGCGTTACGCACCGAGGCTTTGAAGGACACGAGTACGAAGCGACGAGGACATTTTTTGAGTACTACGACCTTGAATTCCCCGCAACGCCGATCCTGCGCCCGGAGTTCAGCAATCCGCAGTTCCTGACGGTCCTGTGCAAGGGATTGCAGAGGATTGGCGAGCGCAGGCTGCCACCAGGGTTTCACGGTATCACGAGAGCATTCGACCTTTACTTCCAAGCGGTCAATGCTCGACTCGCGGAGGCGCTTGACTTCAATCCGAATGACCAGCTTGTCCGCAAAGTCTTGAACGCGCTCGGCGACAAACTGGTGGAAGAGATAGCTACCAACGGACGGTCACTGGACAGGGTAGAGGCCGAAGCCTTAGTCAACGAGTTCCTTCCGGGCCGGGGATTCGAGCGCTCGCTGTATAGATGGTTAGTCGTCGAAGGAGTGCTGATCGAGGGAGTTGGTTGGGGCGGTGAGAATACACACTCCGACGTCGTTTACATCTCGTACGACCGATTTGCGGATCACATCATCGCAAATTCCCTGCTAGATGCCCAGGTTGATGTTGCTGATCCCGGAGCCGCTTTTCAGGATGGCGGGCCATTGGCGTTCATTGGCGACTCTGAGAGATATGTCGCACCGGGACTGATCGGGGCACTATGCATTCAGGTGCCGGAGCGATTCGGACACGAGCTAGTTACTCTTGCACCCAAGCTTCTGGAGTGGTGGGGGATCGGCGACGCCTTCAGACAGAGCATTGTCTGGAGAAAGCTAGACGCCTTTTCGGACGAGACTCGGGGAGTACTGAACGCCTGTCTCCGGAACGAGCATGACTCAAACGACACGTGGGGCACGTTGCTCACGATCGCAACAATCGATGGGCACGCATTCAACGCAGAGTGTTTAGATAGAAACCTCATCGGACTATCGATGCCCGAGCGCGATGCGTGGTGGAGTACTTTCCTGCACTGGACTTGGGGAACGGAAGGCGCGGTAGATCGTCTCGTTGATTGGGCGTCAGGCGTGTCGAGGGAAACTGAAATAGACGCTCGCACGATTGATCTGTGCGCGCTAACGCTCGGCTGGATGCTTACTACATCTAACCGTTTCCTCAGGGACCGCGCGACCAAAGCACTGATTTCGCTGTTAACCGGTCGGCTGGACGCCACGGCGCGTCTCATTGGTCGCTTCGCCGACGTTAATGATCCTTATGTTGCGGAGCGTGTCTATGCAGTCGCCTATGGCGTCGCGATGCGCAGCCACGATTCGCTCGCAGTCGGAAGTCTGGCATCGCTGGTCTACGAGCAAGTGTTCGCCAGCGGTAGTCCGCCGGTCCACATCCTCCTGCGAGATTACGCACGCGGGGTCGTTGAACGTGCGATCTACCTGAACGCGAACGTCGCTGTTGACGAGCGTTTGATTAGGCCACCCTATAGCTCCATTTGGCCTCATATCGCGAGTGAGGACGAATTACGGGAACTAGGACTGACGCCGGACCAGATGCACGATGGCGACTATGAGACTCACCCGGCAAAGTCCGCAATCGTGTTCTCGGTCATGAGCCATGGTGACTTCGCATGGTACGTAATCGGGCCGCACAGCCCGTGGCTGTCGTTGAGGCTGGATGAGGAGCCGTGGCGGTCACCCGATGTCCGATTGACAGATTTGGCTGACACCTTCAACGCAGAGGAGCGTTCGGCTTGGGAAGAATTCAGAAAGGCCAAGGAGGCGCTACCCATTCGGATTCTCGTCAAATCCGGGGCCTCAGAAGAAGCTAGCGACGGAAACGAAGTCTTGGAGTTCGAGACGACCCACGCAACCACCGATGGGGCATTAGCGGAACGGGACTGCGAAATCGCGCTCGAAAGACTGCTAGCCACGTTGAGATCGGAAACGCTGGCGGAATTGAATGAAATCTCTGAGCAGAAATCTCAGGATCCGGGGGGACACGGCCCTTTATTCGACTCAAGCGTCATCGAGCGATATGTGGTACAGCGCGTCTTCGACTTAGGCTGGAGTGTGGAGAGTCTAGGTGAATTCGACGAATCTGTTCGGCAGATAGCGCGTTCCCGAGAGGCCTCGAAAGCTGAGCGTATCGGCAAGAAATACCAATGGATCGCGTATCACGAGATTCTCGCGTACATCGCCGACCACCACCAGTATCTTGGTGCCCACGGATATGGGTCCGAGGCTCATAGCTACGAAG